>NZ_LMCO01000031.1:0-55770 GCF_001424825.1 Ensifer sp. Root31
AACCGACGAATGGAACGACTTCCTCGACAGCTTTGTCGACGACGAGGAGCTGATCGCCCGCCTCAAAGCGAAATCTCCGCGGTAACAATCGGTCGGTTACTGAGCGGTTTTCGGGTAGTTGATGGCACTGCATATGGTGTTGAATGGAGATTGCTTCGAATCTATACCCCCGGAATAGGATTGAAGTGCCACTCCACGTGCAACGCTGCATATTTTTTCGACAAGCAACGAACCGGCGCAACGCTGCGCCTTGTTCAACCGCATTTCACTGAACTGGACGTTCTACCTGCGAGCCCGGTCGTACGGCCTGTCTAGAAGCGAACCTAACGGTAGAACTTGGTCAAGACGCGAAGAACAATGGTGACCTCACGGCGGCTTTCAAATTTCCCGCCAAACTGCGCTCTAAAGAACCTGTCGATCTGGACGCGGCGCTGGGACAGATAAACCGGATTCGACAAATCTTTTCTCTGCGGAATCAACGAAGTCCACCTTCGGCAAATGAGGACGGCAGTCCCCACAACGCTCGACTGGACGCTTCGTTTCACGTCAACTGTGCTTTGCACCCAAGAAGTTGTTGACGGCGACGCAGCACCCCTGTTTTCCGTCCCGATGGTGGCAGCGCGCTCAATGTGCTCAGCGCCTTGTTCTTCGCCGGCCGAAGTAGCGCGCTGCCAGGGAGCACTAAGTCAGGTGCCCGACTTTGCCAACGCAGCATAAACACCATTCAGCCTTGTTAGCTCGTCATGCGTTCCCTTTTCGACAATGCGACCGCGCTGCAGAACGATGATTTGATCTGCACGACGGATGGTGGATAGGCGATGGGCGATCGTGATTGTGGTTCGGTTTTTTGACAAGGCAGCGAGAGCAAGCGCCATAGCTCGTTCAGTTCGCGTATCCAACGCACTGGTCGCCTCGTCAAGAAGAAGGACCGGAGGGTTGCGCAAAATCGTGCGCGCCAGAGCAAGGCGCTGCTTTTCTCCGCCCGAAAACCTGTATCCCCGATCTCCGACCAGAGTGTTGTAACCTTCAGGCAAGGCCGACAAACTGTCGTGGATCTGCGCAATCTTGGCCACCGCGATCAATTCTTCGTTGCTCGCGTCTGGTTTCGCAAAGCGCAGGTTCTCGGCGACTGACGAGTAGAGAAGATAGGGTTCCTGCGTCACCACACCCAGCATGTCCGTAAGCGATTCGAAACTGAGATCACGAATATCCACGTTATCGTAGCTAATTTCACCGCTATCGACATCGTAAAGACGAGCCAGAAGATAGCCTAGTGTCGTCTTGCCCGATCCCGTTGCCCCTACGATGGCGACACTGGAGCCAGCGGGAATATCGAGCGAGACGTTCGCCAGTGTTGGTTCCTGGTTGCCCGGATATGTAAATCCAACGTTCTCCAGTCGTACAGCACCTTTCTTTTGGGACGGGTGCAGAGTGACGGCATTCGGCTTTTCGATGACCTCAACCGGCTTATCAAGATACTCAAAGACCCGCGTGAACAAAGCTCGGGTGGCGCGCAGCTCACGCCCGATCTCCAACAACGCTTCGAGCGGCCACAGCAACTGTTCTTGTAGGGCGATCATCGCGACCAGCGTTCCGATTGTGGCGGGAACGCCGGCATCCACAAATAGCCCGCCTAGCAGCAGCGTTAGTGCGGGCAGCATCGACAACATTAGGGTTATTAGCTGCCACTGCCATTCACCCGTGGTATGCGAGCGGACCTCTAACTTGGCGACATCCTTGGAGGTATGCGCGAACCGTTTAGTCAGATGCTCACCGCGTCCCATGGTGCGGGCCAAGATGATACCAGAAATCGACAGGGATTCCTGAACTGCTGCGGACATGTCCCCGAGGCGCACTTGTTGTTCATGCGTGATGGTTTCACGCAACCTCCCCACGCGATCACTCAGGATGATGGAGAACGGTACTGCCACCATTGAAAACAGGGCTAGACGCCAATCGAGCAGGAACATGGCGATAGCTGTCATCAGCACGATACTGGCGTTGCGCGCGAGCTCGTTGGCAGTATTGGTGACGAGTGTTTGCAGGCCGCCGATATCGCTGGCGATGCGTGACTGGATTTCGCCGGAGCGCGTTTCTGCAAAGAAAGAAAGGGAGAGTGATTGGAGGTGAGAATACAGCCTCACGCGCAGATCATGCATGATCGACTGGCCAATCTTGGTGGACTTCACGATCTGCAGTGTGTTTAGCACCGCTGAGAGGGCAGCAATGGCAATAAGTCCCCCCGCCAGATAGGCCAGTAGGGTGATATCTGCCTGGGGCAATGCCTCGTCAATGATTGCCCGCAGCAGAAAGGGCGAAATCATCCCGATCACAGAGCTGATCAAAAGGAGGCCGACAACATGGGCAATGCGCCGCTTGTATGGAGTGAATAGCGCGATGATCCGTTTTGCCGAGACATGAGTGGCCGCTAGTTCTCGATATGCGTCGTTTAGAAGAGTATCAGGATCGCTCATTATTTGTTCCTGGATGGTACAGACCCTGCCAATTCTACCGCCGTTGGTCAGTTAAGAACGAACCAACGGCGGTGCGATTGCGCAAGGCTTCGATACTTGGGGGCGAAGGAAATCGGTGCGGCTAATCGGTGGTAGTCGAGGCGGCTATTGTGGTCTCCGCATTGAGGGGAAGTGATAGATCGACTACCGTTCCACCGTCCTTATGGCCCCGAATGGTCGCTTCACCGCCATGGCTCTCTGCAATCGCTCTGACGACTGACAACCCGAGACCCGACCCCCCACGGGCGCGTGTCCGTGATGTATCTGCACGCCAGAAGCGTTCAAAAGCACGGGTGTATCCGTCCGTCGGAAGACCTGGCCCGGTGTCTGCGACGCGCAGAACCGCGCAATTGGCAACAATCTCGGTCTCGACCAGAACCGAGGAGCCGTGAGCGTAGCGGCGAACATTCTCGAGCAGAGCGAGCAGCGCCTGGCGAATGCGTGCGGCATCGGCGTAGATGTAGATAGAGCGTAGATTGCTTTCGACACGGATGCTGGCGGCGGTCAAATCAGGTCTGACAGATTGGAGCACGGCATCTGCCTCGCTACCAAGATCGACGAGTTTCATAGCCAGTTCCAGCTTGTTGGCGGAAAATAACCCAAGTGTACGAAGATCTTCGACCAGCAGAGCGAGGCCATCCACGTGCGCCAGTAAGGAATCGAAAAGCTGCTGGCTCGGCACATACACACCATCATTCAGTCCCTGCAGGCGACCACGGAGGACGGTAAGTGGCGTTCGTAACTCATGTGCTATGGCAGTGTTGGAGTAACGTAATTCCGCTTCGGCTGCCTCCAGTCGCGCAGCCATCGTGTTGAAGTCGGCCAGCAGCCGTTCCGCCTCTCCAAAAACTCTTTTGGTCATAGTTGCGCGGGTGCTGAAGGTACCTTGAGCGATCGAACGGGCAGCTTCGCTGAGGACGGCGAGAGGCGCTGCGATTTTTTCTGCCAACCGCCAGCCGACTAGAGCAGCTGTCAATTGTCCCACCAACACGATCACGCCAAGCACGCCGAAATCGAAGGCTGTCCATTCATCCGTGTACGGTGCCCTCGGGAAAAGCCAATCGTAGATGGTGTAGAAAATAACCCAGCCAAAAAACATCGCAGCGAGCGCGACAATGTTGACCACCGTCATCGCAAAGACCACCTGCCACGTGAGGCCGTTCCTATTCATCCCCGTCGACCAGGCTATATCCAACACCGCGCACACCAGACAGCTGACGCTCGACGCCCGCCTCGGCAAGCTTGCGCCGCAATTTGCTGATGTGGCTGTCCACGGTCCTATCGACAGCATCACCCTCAGGCAGGCAAGCATCAACGAGCTCACCGCGTTCGAATACACGATTGGGTGATTGCGCCATATGAACGAGCAACCGGAACTCAGTGCGCGTTAAGCTAAGTTTGTTTCTTGCCGTGCCGGTCTCAACCACGACCGTATGAGCATCAGGATCAATGGTGAGCGCCCCCAGTCGTATGACGCGCGTTCGGCCGTTCCGGGCGCGGCGCAGTACCGCCTTTGCGCGTGCGACCACCTCCAGCGGATTGAAGGGTTTCACCACATAATCATCCGCACCAATACGCAAAGCCTGCAGCTTGTCGAGATCGTCTGCGAGGGCGGTGACCATGATCACTGGGGTGTTGCCGCGCTGACGGATGTTTGCCAGAATTTCATAACCATCCAAGTCCGGAAGTTTTACATCGAGGACGATCAGATCCGGCTTGAGCCGCATGTGGTGGGAGAGCCCCGTGTCCCCGTCGCTGGCGCTGACCGTGCGAAATTCCTCGCGCTCGAAATAGCGCCTAAGGATATCGACGATATCGGGTTCGTCTTCGATGATAAGTACAAGTGCGTTGTTCATTTCCGATGGATCACCTTCATACGGTCATACGTTCAGGCACGTCGTGCGTCCCGTCAATGCGCCCCAAACGAACTGCACGAGACCTACACAAATCCTGCACGCATCGTGCACCGCCAACATATCCCTTTGAACTTTGCGGGCGGCGCGCAGCCAACCGGAGCGTGTTCACGTCATTTGCATCTTGCTGCAGGGGTAATCCATGCCTAACAGAGTTGTAAGCGTCATCCAACTGGCGGTCTTGTGTACCGCGCTCTCAACTGGCGTTGCGAAGGCTGATCATATGCCGCCGCAAGAGGCGCTTTTGGAAGCAGCAGAGGCGATCAAGCATGCACTGCGAACATCGTCGGTACCCGGGATGGTGATCGGCGTGTCTGATCACAAGCAGTTGCGCAGCGTCATCGTGCATGGCTATGCGGACCTGAAAACGAAAACTCCCGTTTCCCAAGACACAACGTTTGCAATCGGTTCCATCGGCAAATCGATGACCTCTATCGCGTTGCTTCAGTTGATGGAACAAGGCCGTTATGATCCCAGCCTACCCGTGTCGAAATATTTGCCCTGGTTTAGCGTGAAATCTTCGTTTGGGCCAATCACCGGGCATCATCTTTTGACGCATACCGCTGGTCTGCCAGATGACAATCTTTACAGCGACAGCCCAGCCGGTCCATTCTTATTGCGCGATTATGAATTGCCATACGCGCCTGGTTCACATCACTCGTACTCTAATGTTGGCTATCAGACCCTTGGCTTTACGCTTGAGGCAATTGAAAGTGCTCCATACTACTCCATATTGGCGAAGCACGTTTTTGGTCCTCTCGGTATGACATCCTCTCATGGCCGGATTGACGACACGCAAAGAGGAATAATCGCTCAAAGCTACAAACAGTCTCCTGTTGACGATGGACTTGTCGAGGCCGGATGGTTTGAATATTCGGCCGGAGATGGAGGTGTGGTTTCGACGGTAGACGACCTCAGCACGTATGCGCGTTTTATTCTCAATCGCGGGGAGACCCCCGGCGGACGACTGCTGGAGGAGAAGACATTTTCCCTCTTCACGACACCTGCCTTGGATGGATATGCTTACGGGATAGAGGTCAGAAAGTCCGGAAACCAAGTCATATATGAGCACACTGGCTCTATATCCGGCTATCGAGCGAACCTCGAGGCCCATATGGACGAAGGGTATGCGGTGGTGACCCTGCGCAATGGTCCAATTGAAGCAGAACTGAACCAATGGATCCTCGATACGATACAAGCAGCGTTCCATGGTGAAGCGCCGAAGGCACCCCCGGTTACCGACGCGAGAAAGTCAATTTCTAGGTATGCCGGTGCCTATCGCAACGCCTCAGGACGCGTCCTGAGATTTGTTATGGTTGGCGACAAGTTAGCTTTGATGCAGGGCGACGAAAAGATAGTTATGAAAAGGTTTGCTCCGGGCATGTTCACCGGACAAATAGGGCAGGACGTAAACACACCGTTCGTCTTTGGGCTTGCCTCCGATTATGCGAACTCCGAAGTTACAGATGTAGCGTACGGGTCCGAGTGGTATGTTAAAGAGGACAGAGGCAGATTAGCTGTCGAGACGCCGGTGGAATTTAAACCCTTCATTGGCCGCTACGATGCACTGCGTTCCGATAGTGCGCCGATACGCATTTACGCGCGGAACGGTAACCTCGTCGCCAATGTGGACGACGAAGTCATTCTCCTTTTGCCGCATGGCGACGGGGCTTTTCAACCGGCTGAACCGGCTTTCAACCCGGAGCGATATAAGTTCGACAAGATCGTCAACGGCCGCGCCTTGGAACTAAACATTTCAGGACTGCCAACCTATCGTATCGAAACTCCCTAGGGTAAAGCGAAGCCCGCAGCTCGACGGAGCCAAGCTTAAAACGGGTTGCTGCTCCCATGATTTTCTTTCTGAAAACGACCGGGGAACGAGCGACCCGGGGACATTTCCGCGGGTGAGCTTCGCAACACAACGCTTGCGAAGCATGAGGTACTACATTGTTTTCCCAATCCATACTTGATTTTTGGCGCGACACCTATTCAGAAGGAGACCTACTTTTCGCCGACGATGCCTTCTCGGTAATGGTTAACCCTGACCTCGATGGCGATGAAGGCGGAACGATACTGGAAACGCTTGACGGAAAGGTTAGGGCTACAATTCGGCCGGAGTTGGCAGAGAAGCTCAACTTCGACCCAAAGCAGGGATGGTCCGCCGGAGCGTTTCGCGATCAAGTGACTGAAGCTGGTGCAAGCTTTCACGGTGCAGATTTGCTATTCTATTTCTCAACCGACGAACTGATGGAACTTTCACATCAGACAGTTTCCAGCAACCTGCGTCGGCTCACACGCGATGATGGTCCGCTTTTTGCCAGGTTCTGTTCAGGCGCCTCTGAGGAAGACTTAGATGCGGCCTATGTCGAACTCGATCATTGGGTCGTTTTTGGTGCGTTCGAGAAAGGCGAACTCGTCTGTGCAGCTAGCATGTATCCCTGGATGGATTCGAAAATAGCGGATCTCGGTGTGCTTACGCTGGTGCCCTTCAGGGGAAGGGGACATGGGCGCGCCACCGTGCGCGCAATATGCAAGTTCGCCGTTGCTGAGGGCTATCTGCCGCAATACCGATGCCAGTTAGACAACCAGGCGTCAGTCGCCGCGGCACGAGCGGTTGGTTTGAATTTGTTTGGCCAATGGGATGTGATTTTGTCAGAAGCCAAAACGTAAGTCTTTTGGTAAACGCGCGCCTACCGCGACACAGTTGCTTCGGCGGCTTTTGCCGATTTTGTTCGATTATTTGGTTGTAGTCTAATGCTCGCCTCGCTTCCCGCGGATTGCTTTCGGCAGACGCGGGCCTTACGAAGCTCTTGGTCGGCCTTGCTTCTAAGTGACTTGCTAGAAGTGCAGGAGATGGCCGCCTAGGGTGCAAGCTGACAAGTTGCTGTCAAGCGATAAATCCCGCCGGCAGCCGAAGCCAACTACTATGCAGATCAAGCCGTCATGCTATAGCGGCGTGACCTAAAAGACCATCCGAAAAAGGGGTGGTTCACGGCTTGCGGTCTAAACAACCGTGACAATTCCTAGGGGTTGGCACTGGAACATATGATCTGTTCGATCAATGCAACCAGTTGACCTCTATGCTCCCGGTTCGTCGTGAATCCTGCGACTGACAGCTTTGAAGCGGGGCAATAATAAGCGGCTGAGCCCCAGAAGCCCAAGTGGAAGTAGACGTCGAATGACGACACAGATCGGTGCATCAGTCCGAGACGATAGTTTTCTGCGTTCAAATGTGAGCCAGTCGACATCATTACGCGCAGCGTACTGGGGTCTTTGTACACTCGGCCTTCAAAAAGATGAGCTGTCCAATTGGACAGGTCTCGGGCGGACATAATGAGCCCGCCCCCGCCAAAGCTATCCATCGACGGATGGAAATCGGAGGCGTCGATAGGGCCGAGATACTGACGCGCACGGGGCAGCGCCCCATCCGGCTGGTGTTCGGCATTTTCCCACCACGTTGACGAAGCCCCAAGTGCATCGAAACCGAGGAGTTGGCGCGCAGCCTGTGCAAGACTTTTCCCAGTCACGTTCTCTATGATTTCTCCAAGAAGTATGTATCCCGTGTCTGAGTAGGCGAAGCCATCTCCTACAGCACGGACGGGTCGTGCGGATGAAACCGCCCTTCTGATTTGCTCTTGTCGTGTCCAGATCCGTTGAGGCTGACTTATGACCTCCTGAATGAAGGCATCATCGGCATGATCGTAAAGACCGCTACTGTGGCCAAGTAGATTTCTGACTGTTATGCGGTCAGCGGCATAGCCGGCATCCTGCAAAATCGAAGAATGATCCGAAGAGATGTACGAATTGATCGGTCTGTCGAGTTCGAGCAGATCCTCTTCCCAGAGGCACAAGATTGCCGCGGCGACAAATGTTTTTGTGTTGCTTGCAATTCGAAACGGCGTGTCGACTGTAAGCGGGCGATCTGTGCCCGCATCGGCCATCCCCATCGCTATACCCCATGGTTCAGCAAGGGCGCCTCCTGCTACGAAAACAGCCATAGGAACGGCCGCTTCTTCGGCCAATTGCATCGCGATATCAAATTTCATGTTGAACCCTTGGAGGCGTGCTGGGTGTTGTGGTTGAGCGCTCGCAACGCGAATGCGTCATCGCCCCGCCATGACGAGACGCATGCGCCGCGGGCCATCGGTGCCAATCTTCTGTTTCAAGTAGCGTGATAGCAACACTTAGCGCGGTGAAATGGACCTCCATTAGGGCACGCGAACTCTTCGGGGGCCAAAATGCTACGACTGAGCATCCGTTTCGTAAACTGGGCGCTGCGCTGTCCCTAGCCGCAGGAAAGCAGAAACTGAGCAGGTGGTCGAAGCTTATGCTTGTCTCGGTAACGGCGGTGACGCGCCCTGGGCGCTCTGTCACTAGACACAGGTTAGTTAGTACCACCGCCTGCCGCGCTCGCGGTATTCGCAGGCGCGGCAGGCGGTGAGGTCCCAACCAAAGGCCTCTTAGAACTCTTGCCAGTCGCTCTTGGCGGCCTGGGCCGCGTTGCCACTGAATGAGGACGCGACCTTGCGGTTGAGCGAGCGGGCAGGGGAGGCAACGGCGGCATCAGCGCTGCGGGCAGCGCGCGGTGAGCCGGGATGCGCTGCGGTCATGCCTTCGAGCCTGAACTGGCTGACCAGTTCCCGCAGCCTGACGGCTTCCGAGGCAAGTGTGTTTGACGCCGCATTCGATTGTTCCACCATTGCTGCATTCTGCTGCGTCGTCTGGTCCATCGAATTGACAGCCGTGTTGACCTCGGCAAGCCCTACTGACTGTTCTTTCGCGGATGTGGCGATCGATTCCATATGCGCGTTGATCTCGACGATGAAGCCGCTGATGGTTTTCAATGCCGAACCGGCATCGCGAACGAGCTTCACCCCGTTTCCGACTTCTGTAGACGAGTTATGGATAAGCCCCTTGATTTCCTTGGCCGCTTGGGCGGACCGTTGGGCGAGCTCCCGCACTTCCTGGGCTACGACGGCAAAACCCTTGCCCGCGTCGCCCGCCCGCGCGGCCTCCACCCCAGCGTTCAGCGCCAGGAGGTTGGTCTGGAAAGCAATCTCGTCAATGACGCCGATGATGTTGGAAATCTGTTGTGAGCTTTCCTCGATTTTGCGCATGGCTTCCTCCGCATGTGCGACGACCTGTGCGGATTCGGCAGCCGAATGATTGGCGCGGCTTGCGACATTCTTGGCTTCTTCGGTGCGCTTGCTGGAATTGGCGACGTTGACGGTGATCTCGTCGAGGGCCGCGGCTGTCTCCTCGAGCGAGGCCGCTTGCTGCTCGGTGCGCTTTGATAGATCGTCGGTGCCATCCGCGATCTCTCGGGTGCCGGTATCGAGTGCAGAGATCGAGTTCGATATTTCGGTCATCGTCGTCCCCAGTTGAGAGACGGACTGGTTGAAATCGCGGCGCAGCGCTTCAAAATCTTGCGCGAAGGCTTCGTTGAGCTCGAAAGCCAGGTCACCTGCGGCCAGGCGCTTCAGGCCGGCGGCGAGTCCAGCGGTCGCTACGCGAAGTCGTTCGGCGGCATCGGCCTCTGCCTTTTCCTGCATCGCGATCCGCTCGGCCTCGGCACGCTTGCGGTTTTCTTCCGCTTCTTTCTCCAGCCGCCTGTTGGCGATCGCGCCCTCGCGAAACACTTCGAGCGCCTTGCCCATGTCACCAATTTCGTCGTCATTCTCGGCAAGATCGATGCGCGCCTCCAATTGGCCATCAGCAACCAAGCCCATTGAGGAAGCGAGTTTATACATACCGCCGATGATCTGCTTGAAGGTCACGAGACCGACAATGGCAAGCATCAAAACGAGAGCGGACATGGCAGCGATCGTCAGGCTCCAGTAGAAGGAGGCACGCGCGTTCGCCTTTGACGAAGAAGGTATCGACCGGCTTCATGATCTCGGCCTTATAGCGATGGTAGTCAGGCGAATTGAGCATTTGCGTCGCCTTCCGCTGTGCGGTTAGCCCGAGCGTGGCAACATGGTCCACGAGATCCATCGCCTCTGTTTCCAGCTTGATCAGGGCGTCGGAGCGCTTTGCCGCCTCGTCCAGAAGAGCGAATTCCTCGTCTGTGAAGCCCGCCTGTTTCATCAGGTCGTTCAGGGAAATGGCGACACCGTCGGGACGGGGCTTGGTCTCTCCGCTGGCGACGAAGTCCCAGTAGATCCGGTGATAATCTTCCGGCCGCGGCCGGGTACCGTTTCTGATCTCGACGACGGCGTTGTACTGATTCTTGAAAGACGCGTCTCCCGTCTCGGCGTACGTTCTTACGAGACGGGTCAGGTCATCAGATGACTGGCGCAAGCCATCGGCGAGCAGATAGGAGCGGTACTTCTGGTCGTAGGCTTTCGTGACGTCTTTGGCCGCGCCGTCGTATTCCCACAGGCTACCGACCAAGCCTGCAATAACCACCCCAGTGGCGGATGCGAGGACGATGAACTGGTTCTTGATTCTCATGATGGACATTTCCTGAAGTGGACATGTCTCTTCTGCCGGTCGAACTCATTTCTGACGTCATGAAGTCATGTCGCACATGTAGTGCAATGCCAGACATCATCGTCGGGCGGCAGAGGGAAAGTGCTGCAGAATGGTTATCAAATTGAGAATATTTGCCTTTTTCAGATGAAATTCCAGTATTCTCATCAAATACAGGTTGAGGTTGCGCATAGAGGTATTTACGTTATGCTCTTGTGCCGGAGACCGTTATTTCCATCGTGGGCGCAATACATCGTTGTAAAATGAAAATCTGATAAACGTTAAGTAGGCAATAAATATTCGGTCAGAGTATTAACCGCCTTAGCGCGCTGGACCAAAAATGCCACCGATGTTCCAGGCAGCGCTATATCGTCGCGACCAGCGCCACGCTCCGGCCGTCATTGCAACTCCGGATATAGAAGTGCACTGTCAAGAAAACTTCGGGAGGGGTATATGGGTAGCGCTACGTGGGAGAAATTGTCCGCCTTCTGTGCTGCCATTTATGGCTTGGCGACTTCAACAGCACCAACGCCGCTCATCCTACTCCAGGGGTTTTCGACAGCACTTTCAGTGCCAGCGCTTGTCAGTTCACTCCGTGGCGAGGGCGGGCAGACTGCGCTGCTATTGCGGGATCTTAAACGTGAAATAAGTCGTAACTGGAGAACATGGCTGGGTCCGACCGCAGGTGTGCGGGCGGAAACGCTTCAGTTGGCGATAGAGGCAGCAGACCGAGTCGTTGACCTGATTGAATTCCGCGGCGACGAGCTTTTTCGCGTTGAGCGCAATCATCAGAGGCTCGCAGATCTGGTCGTCGATGCAGCTAGACGACGTTGCCCTGATGACTACTGCGGATTTGCGGCACCTCTCGAAGCGACTTATGATCGTGAGCAAGGGGAACTCAATCGCTTGTTCTTGCGGACCATTGTCATTGGAGCACTGAACGTACTTCAGGGAACACCTCAAGCGGAGGCTAAACTTCAGCCGTGGTTTCAACGAGCCGTCCTTTCCAAGCTGGGCGCGATTTTATCGGTAGCAGAGGAAACTCAAGCACGTGTGATGGAAATCCACGAAACGAATACGATCTTACTGGCGAGAATTAAGACCACGGGAACCGAAAAGCGGGCTACTAACGCCGGGATAACGCAGGCGGCAGTGGAAAAGCTTGCCAATACCGTATCATCCGACGTGCGTAGCACAGGCCAGGCAATTGGAGAGTTGAATCGTGCTGTTGACGAGGCGATCGCTGTCCAAGTGGCTAAAAAGGATCGATCTACGGACGAACCTTCGGATGCTATCTATCTTCGCATTGCGGCACTTTCTGCGTCCGGCGAACACGCCAAGGCTGCTGCCGAAGTCGACGACGCCCTCGCCAAGTGGAAAGCACAAGAGATTGCTCGGCAGATGAAGGCGAGGCAGGCAGCACTCCAACTGCTTGATATGGGTTTTCAACAGGACGCCCTCAGACGCGACGCTGTTTCGGCAGCAAACCGGCTGTTCAGCAAACTCGTGGTCAACAACGTAGCCGACGACGCGCGGTTTGATGCCTTGAGCGATCTCTGCCGAGCCTGGCAAAAGAAGGGGATAGAGAGAGGCGCAAACTTCGACCTTGCCATAACCATCGAACTCGCACGGTTGCGCCTCAGTATCGCGCAGCCGGACAAACAGGCGCAGGCCAAACTTGGATTGGCGAACGCATTGTTTAACTTAGGCAACTGGGAGAGCGGCACGCTGCGCCTGCGAGAAGCAGGACGTGTCTATGTCGACGCCATCGAAGCCTGGAAGCTTTTAGACCGGCCAGAAAAGGTTGCAGCCGCGCAAATGGGGCTTGGGAACTCATTGCGTGCGATCGGTGAAAGGTCAGGAGATTCCGATCTTGTCGTAGAAGCAATCGGTGCATTTTCAGAGGCATTAGGTCGATGGAGCGATCTCGGAGATAGAGAGAAACGAGCTGAAACCAAAGAAGCGCTAGGTGTTGCAAAGGAGCTTTTGGGCTGGCAGCGAAATGACGCGAGCCTAATCGAGGAAGCGGTAGCTTGCTATGTCGACACGCTTGACGTTTACCGGCCTAACGGCCTTGCCATCGAATGGGCGAAGATGCAGGCAAACATTGGAAGGGCGCTTTCGAGCGAGGCCAAGATCACGAAAGATATCTCGGTCTTCGATCGGGCCCGTCGATACTTCAGTGAAGCCCTGAAGGTGATCGATGCTGATAACGACGCAATGACATGGGCCACCACACAAGCAAACTGGGCATCTGCGATCGCGATGCAAGCGGATTTGATCGGAAGTGCGACGCTCATTGACGAGGCAATTGAGAAATATCAGTCGGCCCTGAAGCAGCAGTCGTCGCTAAATGCTCCGTTCTACTTCGCAGATAGCAAGAGTGGGCTTGGCCGTGCGCTCGTTACAAAGTCCCGCCTTCAAAACCAACCGGAACCATTATTAGAAGCTATTCGTCAGTTCGAGGAAGCGCTTACGATTCAGGCGATGGAAGATCTTCCGCTGGATCATGCAGAAACAAGTCGCAGGTTAGAGTCAGCACGGAAACTTTATCAGGAAAGATTTAAGTCGAAGGGTGGCGTCTGCTAGGGTCAGGACTCACTAATCAAAGCCAGAAAATGACGGCCGCTGCGACACAGATGCTTGGGAAGAAGGCATGGGCACAGCTGTCGTATCGCGTGTGAATGCGACGCCAGTCCTTAAGCTTTCCGAACATGTTTTCGATTTTGTGGCGTTGTTTGTACAGAACGGGGTCATGCGGAATCGGGACTTTTCGGTTGGCCCTTGATGGAATGCAGACGATGATCTTGAGTTTGGCGAGGGCGTCTCGAAACCAGTCGGCGTCATACCCCTTGTCCGCAAGCAGTGATTTGGCGTTGGGTAAGGCCTGGAACATGAGAGCGGCGCCCTTGTAGTCGCTCATCTGCCCATCGCTCAACAGTATGATCAAGGGTCGGCCCTGGCCAACGCTTCATCCCATGGTGAAACGGGCATGAACGCGTTCACCAGCGCGTCCACCACAACTCGGATCTTTGGTGAAAGGTCGCGCGACCGCGGCCAGAAAGCGGAGATCGGCATGTCCTCTGCGGGCGCTGAGATTGCGAGGGCTTCAAGCCTTCCGGTTCTTACGTGTTCGGCCGCAAGCCATGTCGAAAGGGAGGCAATGCCCAAGCCATTCAAGGCCGCATCTCTCAGGGCCTCCCCATGGGTGATCGTATGGCGTGGCTGAATGTCCAAGGACGTCGACACGCCATCGCTGGCCTCGATCAACCATGGCAAGGGGCGTCCGTCCTTGGAAAAGGCAAGGCAGTCATGATCGCTCAGGTCTTCAACCGAAGCCGGACGCCCGCGACGATCCATATAGTCCGGAGAGGCACAGATGAGTGAATGTTGCGTGCCGATGCGCCGTCCGACAAGGCTTGCCTGATTGCCAGGATCGCCTAGACGGACAACAAGATCGATGCCTTCTTCCACCAGTTCAACGCGGCGATCCGCAAAGGAAATATCGAGCCGCAGATTTGAGTTCTTGGCCGCCACATCCATCAGCACGGGCATGACACACAGGCGACCGAACGAAATCGGCAGATTGATCCGCAGTAAGCCAGACACGTCGCGCTTTTGGGAGGCGAGCATGGCCTCCGCCGTCGTGAGCTCTTCCAGCACTTTGAGGCAACTTCCGTAATAGTCATAGCCTTCCGCTGTCAGTCCGAGACTGCGGGTCGTGCGATTGAGCAGCCTGACACCAAGGCGCTCTTCCAGCCGTGCGACCATTTTCCCGGTGGCCGATTTGGAAAGGCCCATGCGATTGGCGGCAGCGGTGAAGCTGCCTGTCTCCACGGAATGTACAAAAGCTGAAATGCCCTGAAGGTGGGAATGCGGGTCCTGGCTCATAGATTGGCGACGAAATGGAGGAATAGTCGGTCATTAATATCGCAACATAATCCGAATGATTGTCAATAATATTCAACGCTTCAAACGAAGGGATGAAAACTGAACAAGACAATGAAGGTTTGGCAATTGCCATCGTTCGGACGGAGCAACCTTGCCTTGGCGGAGCTGCCAGTACCTGCCCCTGGAAGACATGAGGTGCTGATCCGTGTCTTAGCGGTATCGCTCAACTACCGGGACAGACTTATCCTGGAGGGCCAATTGCTGCCCGATCAACCCAAAATGCCGTTTGTTCCTGTGTCGGACATGGTCGGGGAAGTGGTCGCCATAGGACCCGATGTTTCCCGCGTCAGTTTGGGGGACCGTGTTCTCGGGAACTTCTGGACACAATGGATCGACGCTGAGCCGCCGCGGGCCATGCTCCGGCATGGTTTGTCGCTCGGTGGGCCACTTCCCGGAATGCTGGCTGAATACGTGGCCTTGCATGAGGATATCGCTGTGAAAGCACCGGTATCCCTGACCGACGAGGAGGCGTCAACCCTGCCTGTCGCAGCGCTGACGGCGTGGTCGGCGTTGATTGAAACGGGAAACCTCGCGTCAGGCGAAACCGTTCTGGTTCAGGGAACGGGCGGAGTGGCGCTATCGGCCTTACAAATTGCTCACGCCTTCGGTGCGCAGGTGATCGTCACCTCACGCAATGCTGAAAAGCTCGAGCGCGTAAAAACGCTTGGTGTGGCCGACGTCATTGATACCAGTATCAATCCTGACTGGTCAGTGCGGGCACTGGCACTGACCGAGGCCGCGGTGTGGATCATGTGCTGGAAATTGCTCAGATCGGCTTTCAAAAAGGAGATGATATAGTCCTCTCGGCCGTGCCAATGAGGCTCAAGAGAGCTATCATTCAAGGCATCTCGGTCGGCCACAGGCGGGCATTCGAGGATATGAACCGGACCATCGATGAGCATGGGATCAAACCGGTGCTTGACCGTGTTTATCACTTTGACGAGGTCCATGCAGCGTTCGATCATCTCGAACGCGGGCCATTCGGTAAGGTTGTTATCACCGTATCACAATAATCGGGATTGAGGGCCTCGATGTAAGCCAATGCGCTTGGTCCATTGCTTCCGTCAGCGTGGACCAAGCAACGGCCGCTCACTGCGGCCTTGTGGAAGTGATGGCATATGGACAGTGGCGGGTCTGGCGTCGGAATCACCTTACGCGCTTGCTAGCTATATAAGACCATCTTCAGCTTTTGGCGGCCCAACGCTACCGTTAGTCGTCCAATCGCTCAAACTGAAAGCCAAATTAATAGGTCCTGATCCTAGTCATACTGCGCGGGTGCGTGGCAGGTATAGATGGTTGACAGAATGGCGCCGATTCCAATTACAACCAGCACGAGCCGGTAACCGTCCGTTGAACGTTCTTTGCGGGCGAGTAGAAAAACGACGGTGGCGGTCAGTATGCCGGAGAGACGGCCGCCATCGACGTTTCAAGCGGCCGCCCTGGGTCGTTCCCACCCTTGAGATCCCACACGGTCTGAAACAAGCAGCCTGCCGTCAGGGTGCCCTGGGGCAGTCCCGTATCTGGGAGAACGGCAAGGAGCCAACGGTTTTGTCTCGTTTCTCTTTATCTGTTCGACGAACTGTTTGTCAGTGTTCCGACTGATTATGTGGGTATCAACTTTGTCGGAGCGACCCTGCTCCCGACGCGGCCCCTGGTATGGACCTGCATGTTCAGATCGATACGAAGAGAGCGCCGATCTTTTGCTTCCGTCCTTCAGACGGTGTTGTCCGCCTATGTCCTGCGTATTGAATGGAAAACTGAGCGTGCTCCAGAAGTGATCCTAAGGCCCGAACTCCTACGACCGCTTCTCCGCAGGAGACCGGAGGTTCGAAATACTACCGTTGCGCCTGGCGGTCGTGATCTTTACGGAGCATCGATCCCGATTAGAGGTATAAGCTTCTGCATCGTGCGTGACAGCGGCTTTCCACGGCATGAGATGAACTGCAGTGGTAAGGGGTCGGCATCCACGATTTCCATCGAAACCACATCGGGAAACAGATTGTCCAGCTCACAAAATGGATCCACGATCGCGACCCCCCGCCGTGCCTGCACCAGAGCCCATGCCTGCACGATTTGTTCCACATCCAAGACCGAGCGAAAGTTCATTCCAACCTTATGAAACTGATCATCCAAATAAGAGAACATAGTCAAATGCGGCAGATAGCCGATGAAGGTGAGTTCTCCCATGTCTGCCATGGACACTCCGGTACGTTCCGAAAATGGGTGATCTTTCGGACACAGGAAACGCGGTCGTGCCTCCCTCAGAACAAGCGTTTCGACACCTGCATTAGGCTCCGACAGAAAGCTGATGGCGCCATCAATGATGCCATTGCTAACTTTTCTGGTCAGATCGTTCCGCCTTTCAGCAACAACGCTCGGTTTGACGTTTGGCTCCACCTGATAAAGTTGCGAGATGATCTTGGGGACCAACGAGAGAGAAAGCGAATACACGCAGCCCAATACTAGGTCCACATCGCGTTCCTTCTTTAATTCGTTGATCAGCCGGTTCACCTTGGCAACCTGCTGAAAGACCGTTTCGATGTCGTCGCGTATGCGCAAGGCATAGGCAGTTGGGCGCAGCCTGCCTTTCGCGCGCTCGAACAGACGGATACCGCAGCGCTCTTCTGCATGTCGCAACATTTCGCTAACTGACGGCTGCGAAATACCCAGAGCAGCGGCGGCAGCTGTGATCGAACCTTCCCGCATCACTGCGCGGAATACTTCCATTTGTCGGAGGTTCATGGACATCGTAAATACCTGCAGCCAGTCACCCGGGAAAATTCTTCACGCCCGGCTCCAGCCAGTCTACCGAACGTGTGATTAAAGCTGCAAGGTACCTGGCCGTGGTTGGTCTTCCTTTGACAGAGGCGCGGCCTCATTCGGCCACTACCGGGTGATCGGGCCGGGCGCGAATGACAATTCAGCGACCGCATAGCGCATTTTCAATGCTCGCACAGCCATTTGGGCCCCGCTCCGCTATGGCGGCTCCCGAATATCCGCCCTTCATGATGACTTGCGGCTCAGCAAGTGACCTTGTGACCGATAGGCTCGAATTCATGCGGGTTGAGACTGGCTGGAGCCTTTTGGGGTTTTTGCCCGGACGCAGCCCCAGCCGATCCTTCCCCTGCAAGAGCACTGTTCCAGCCTCGGGATCAAGGAGTTTCATGCCCCACTTACGAACCAGTCTCACCGGATCGCGTCGGCGATCTTCTCGGCCATCATCAGCACCGGAAGGTTGAGATTTGCGCAAGGAATCGTGGGCATCAGAGAGGCGTCACAGACCCTTAGACCTGTGATCCCATGGATGCGACCATCCGGCGCGGTTACGGCCAGCGCGTCATCGGCTCGGCCCATACGGGCGGTGCCGCAGGGATGCCAGACGCCGCTAACATTCTTCAGTAGAAAAGCGTCTAGCGCCCGGTAGTCATTCTGCAAGTGTTCCAGAGATGGCGCATCCCCTTGCGCGACCCGCAGCACATGGTCGCGGAACAACGGAATCCCGTCGATGAGCGGGGCGGCAACCCGGGTCAGCACTTCATTGCGCAGGGTGGGGGCAAGCAGCTTCTTAATGCGTGGCGAATAG
Source organism: Ensifer sp. Root31 (assembly GCF_001424825.1). Taxonomy (NCBI): domain Bacteria; kingdom Pseudomonadati; phylum Pseudomonadota; class Alphaproteobacteria; order Hyphomicrobiales; family Rhizobiaceae; genus Ensifer; species Ensifer sp. Root31. The sequence goes on from NZ_LMCO01000031.1 coordinate 18,432, forward strand.
CTGGCCGGGAGGGCGCGCAGGACCGCAGAGGCCGCCTCGGGGTGAGCGAGAACACGTGCCGAAAGCCGGAACGACTGCGCAAGGCGCATCCTGTCGCGACTGTCCGACAGCAGCCGGAAATCCACCCGGGGCGGCTTAGCAGGGTCGGACGAATCAAGGGTGACGAGTCCGGTCGAATAGGACTTGTTTACCCATGAAAACAGAAGACCGAGTTGGGCCCCAACCGCGTGCCAGCCAGCGCGAGCGGCAAGCGCGATATGCATGTCCCCCTGCGGCGTGCCCTCAAGCCCCGAGGACCAGCGCAGGATGCTTTGGATGTGATAGGCATTCGCTGGAAGCCGCGCGCCGGGACGAAGCAGTGCCGAAACCCCGATCGAGGGGTGCTCCATGAGATTGCGCCCCACGCCCGCACGGTCAACGACCACCGGAATCCCAAGGCTGTGCAAATCCTTCGCGGGCCCGATCCCGGAGCGCAGCAGTAGCGTGGGCGTGCCTAAGGCCCCGGAACAAAGGATTACCTCGCGCGCATAAGCCGACCATTGGCGATCATTGCTTCGAATCATCGCGCCGATGGCACGCGATCCCTCCATGATCAGGCGCTCTGCTGGGCTGTCGCAACGGATAGTCAGATTGGGTCTCTGCCTGACCTCCGCCCGCAGATATGTCGTCGGGATCGAGGCGCGCTCGCCGTACGAATTCAGATTCACGGCGGTAGGGAAAACACCGTCCTGCCATCGACCATTCTGGTCGGTATGGAAGTCATAGCCCTCTGCCGCGAGGGCTGCGTGCAGGGCACGGGTAAAGCCCGTAAAGTTTGCCGGGTCGATATGGGTGATCGGCCACAGGCCGTCCTTGCCGTGCAGCGATGCCTCATCGCCATGGCGGGCGTCGGTTTCAAGCCTGCGGAAAACGGGCAGCACATCATCCCAACCCCAGCCATCGGCGCCTGCCTGACGCCATTCTTCGTAATCCTGGGGCGCGCCACGGTTCGAGCCAATTCCGTTGATGACAGAGCCACCGCCCAGCCCCCGAGCTTGTTCATAGGGGCCTTCCGGCGTTCCCGCTGCAGAGGACAGTCTGGCCTTCAGTTCCGGCCATGTCAGTCGTGGGTCGAAATATGCTCGCCCCGGATACGCAGACTTTACCGCCGCGGGCATTGCCTCTTCGGTGATCTCGGGCCCCGCCTCGATCAGTAGCACGCGGTTCCGCGGATCCGCAGACAGGCGCGATCCCAGGACACCGCCGGCCGATCCGCCACCAATGATGAGAAAATCAAAAATCTCCGGGGTTTCCGGCAGTTTTGTTGGGGGAAGTGTCCCCAGCCTGATCTGGTGTTCACTGCCGGTCATGCCGCAACATTCCGCAATACCGAAAGCGGCGTGTCGAGCGCGCCCGTAGGTGCCTTATTGAATGCCATCAGCGAAGAGAATTTGCCCAGAAGTGCGACGCGCAGGTTCTCGGCGGCCAGGTAGGCGACATCCGTTCCACCGACGACCGACATCCCCGCCTTCTGGTCGATCAAATGGGTCTCAGCCTTGTGAACTTCGGTCTTGCCGAAGGGCGGTTGGACGGAATTGAACCGCAGGAATGCCATCTGTCTCAAGGGACCAAGCGAGCGGATGCGCAGATCGGGCGTCACCTGCAATACCGGCAAGAGGTCCATTGGCGGTGAGTCCAGCATGTTGGTTTCGTTCAGTTGCAGCGCTGAGGCGGCCGTGGTCGCATCCGGCGTGTAGCAAATCACGGACTCGGCTCCCGCCGGCATCGCGGTGGCGAGCAACAAGGCAAGCAACGCGCGCCGTCCGGCATACTTGAGGCGTAGATTCATTTTCCGTCTCCGATCTGTTGGAAAAACTTAAGTCTCGCGTTCCTCAGTCGTTGTTGAAGGGAGAGGCCCAGGCGCCGCTCATCTGGACGGTGGTTTTCAGCCGCATATGCTGTTCGATGGCTTCCAGTCCGTATTCGCTGCCCATCCCACTGTTTTTGTGGCCTGAAACAGGAAGGGCAGGCGACAACGCATGGACACAGTTGATCCACACAATCCCTGCCTCGATCCTGTGTCGTGCCGCTTCGGAGCGGGCAAGGCTGCTGGTCCACACCGAGGCCGCCAGGCCATACTCTGTGGCATTGGCCAATTCATAGGCTTGGTCATCCGAGGTGAAGCCTTGCAATGTCATCACCGGGCCGAAGATCTCTTCCCGCACGAGCGGGGAAGTCGAATCCGTAACGTCGATGATCCTCGGTCGGATGAAGGCTCCACCGGGGACGGGCCGATAGTTCGGCAGGCCGATCGTCCGCCCGCCATTGTCCCTTACAAGACTCTCGATCCGTTCGATCTGACCGTGCGAAACCACCGAGCCGACCTGGGTCGCGGGATCGAGCGGATCGCCAATCCGTAGCCGCGCCAGACGCTCTTCGCACAGGTGTGTGAAGGCCTCACGCACTGAGTTGTCGACCAGGATGCGGTTACAGGAGGTACAGGTCTGCCCCTGATTGGAGAAAGTGGTGAAAATCGCCGCATCGGCCGCGCGCGCGAGATCGGCGTCCCCAAAGACCAGCATGGGCGACTTACCGCCCAGTTCAAGGATACAGCCATTCAGCCTGCGGGCCGCGGCTTCAGCGATCGTGCGGCCGGTCGCGGTTGAACCGGTGAAGCTGACCCGATCAATGCCCGGATGGTTGACCAGCGTAGCTCCGGTCGCCCCATCGCCAGTCACGATATTCACCACCCCTGTCGGAAGCCCGGCCTCGGCCATGACTTCGGCCAGAAGGAGGGTGACGAGCGGGGTCAGTTCCGCCGGCTTGAGCACGACGGTATTGCCGCAGGCGAGAATGGGGGCAAGTTTCGTCACCGCGTTCGACAATGGATAGTTCCACGGAGTGATCGCGGCAAAGACACCAAATGGCTCGTATTCGATCAGACCTGTGCGTCCAGACTGCTGCGGCGCCAATCGGCCCATGATCTTGCTGGCCAGCCCGGCGTAAAATTCGAAAAGCCCTGCCGCACGTTCGGCTGAATGCACCGTATCGCGTAGCGGTCTGCCGGCATCGAGCGTCTCAAGCAGGCTGAAGGCAGAAGCATTTGCGCGCAACCCGGTGGCGATTGCGCGCAAGATTTTCTCCCGTGCAACGCCGTCCATGTTACGCCATCCGGGCAGAGCGGCACGGGCCGACACGACAGCACGGTCGATATCGTCGGCCTTTGCACAGGCGATCCGGAGCAAAGCCTGCCCATCGCGCGGCGAAATGACCGCAAGACCTTCCCCTTCTGCGGCCGCCTCCCAGGAGTTGCCGATCCAGAGCGTTTGGCCATTCAGGCAACCCGAGGGCAGACATCCATGCGCCGCCGCAACGGTTCCGGTAGCGGGGTTCCATTTCATGGTCATTGATGCACCTCGCTGTTGAAATGATCCTCAAGCTGTCCATCCGAGAGCGATTTGTTTTCGTCCAGGGTGAGCCGAGCAACCGCGGCGAACCAGCGGGCGGCGACCGGCAGGATTGCGTCGTTGAAATCATAACGGGAATGGTGGAGATCGCGCCTAGCTCCACCGGCCATGTCATTGCCGATCCAAACCATTGCTCCGGGCCGCTCGTTTAGGAAATTGGCGAAGTCCTCACCCGCCAGACTGGGACGGATACCCTCTATGGTATCGATTCCCGCCAATCTTGCGGCTCGCAACGCGAGGTTCGCCGATTCGGGATCGTTGATGGTCACAGGCACGCTACGCCTAATGTTCACCTCCGCCTCGACCCCAAAAGCCAATGCGATGCCCTGGGAGATGCGATGTATCTCTGCCTCAACCCTGTCGCGGACCTGGACACTGAGCGTGCGCATCGTACCGCCTAGCTGGACCGTTCCCGGAATCTGGTTGAATGCCAGTCCGGTCTGCATGGTGGTCACACTGACCACCAATGCATCGAACGGGTCCGTTGCCCGGGCGGAAATGGACTGCAGTGCCGTCAGTAGGTGGCTGGCGGCGAGCAGCGTGTCTCGCGATTGATGAGGCATAGCCGCATGCCCCGGCTTTCCGCGTAGAAGAATCGAGATTCGCCCGCCCGCGGCCATGATCGGTCCGGCAGTCGTGGCCACCACGCCAGCCTCAAGTCCGGGCCAGTTGTGATAGGCAAAAATCCTGTCCATCGGGAACCGATCAAATAGCCCATCCTGCAACATCGCCAAGGCGCCAACAGCGGTCTCCTCGGCTGGCTGAAAGATCAGGCGGACTATCCCACTCCATCCTGGATCTGCCAACAGCAGGTGGGCGGCCCCCAGGAGCGAAGCGGTATGGCCGTCATGGCCGCAGGCATGCATGACGCCGTGATTACGCGACACATGTTCATGGTCGCCTTCTTCTGTGATTGGTAGGGCATCCATATCGGCCCGCAGGCCGACCGACCGTTTGGAGCCCGGGCGAGACAGGGTGGCGACGATCCCGTGTCCACCAATACCTCCCACATAGGGAATGCCCATCTCGTCAAGCTCAGTGCCCACAAATTCAGCGGTTTTAACTTCCTGTGTGGCGATCTCGGGATTTTCATGAAGATGCCGGCGCCATCGGGTCATCTGATCTGCAAGCGGAACGATTGGGGCGATCACAACATTTTCCTTCAAAAATCTGGAGATTAAAATTACAAGTGACTTTGGTGATGTACAAAAATGCACAGAAAAGACGTTTCTTTGGAAACGTAAGAGAAACCTCACACTGTAATTCAAGCTTTCGGACAGGCTATGCACGCGGGCAGTCACTCATTCATCGACTAGTTACCCTCACGCTTTGCGATGTTGCCTCGTCATCAGAAGTAACACCGCAATCACCATGGTTCCGACAATGATGATGAACGCCGCCGAGGCGATAGCGGGGCTGATATTTTCCCGCAGGGTCGAAAACATCTGACGCGCCAGCGTGCGCTGGTTCGGGCCGGCGACGAAAAGGGTCAGCACCACCTCATCGAGGGAGGTGGCGAAGGCAAGCGCCGCGCCCGACAGCAACCCTGGCATCGCCAATGGTAAAGTCACAAGGCTGAACACTTTCCAGGACGGAGCCCCGAGACTCTCTGCCGCCAGTTCGACCCGCCTATCGATCCCCGCGAGTGCCCCCGAAACAGAAATCACTACGAAGGGCATGGCGATAACCGTATGGGCTACTATGACGGAGAAGAAGCTGGAGTTGATCCCCAACCGCACAAAAAGCGCCTGCATTCCGACGCCCAACACCACGGCGGGCACCACCATCGGCAAGAGGAACAGCGTGCGGATCTGCGAACTCATCACCAGTGCCTGCGATCTCAAACCCAGTGCACCCAGGGTGCCGAGTACGACGGCCAGCACTGTGGTGGCGCTGGCCACGATCAGACTGTTCACGATGGCCCGACTCCACACTGAGTTGGTAAACAGCTCCTCGAACCAGCGGGTTGAGAATTCCGGGATGGGATATGCCAGAAAGGCGCTGGAGGTGAAGGCAAGCGGCAGCATGACCAGCAGCGGTGCCATGAGAAAGATGACAATTAGGGAGGCGTATATGGCTTTGATATGGCTCATCGGGATCGTCCGTATTCACGCGAAAGCCCGTTGTAGAGCGTGTAAAGTAGCAGGGTCAGCACCAGCAGGATCCCGCTGAGCGCGGCCGCCATGCTCCAGTTCGCAGAGCCCATCGCATAGAAGGCGATCACCGAAGAGATCATCTGATCCGTCGCGCCCCCGATCAGAGCCGGCGTAATATAGTAACCGATCGAGGTCATAAAGACGAGGAGCGCGCCCGAGATCACCCCTCTCATACTCAGCGGCAGCAGCACGCGCAAGAAAGCCCGTATAGGATGTGCGCCCAGCGAAGCAGCGGCGCTCATCAAATTGCTCGGCACGGTGACAAGCACGGAATAGATAGGCAGCACCATGAATGGCAACAAGACATGGGTCATCGCCAGCACCACACCGAAACGGTTGTAGATCAGTGTCAGCGGGTTGGATACGATACCAATTCCGATCAGGATCTGGTTGATGATGCCGTGTTCCTGCAGGATGATCATCCAGGCCGCGGTTCGAACCAGAAGCGAGGTCCAGAGCGGCAACAGGACTGCTCCCAGCAAAAAAGCCCGTTTCCAACCCGAAACCGAAGCCGCCGCCATCGCATAGGGCAGGCCAATCAGCAGACAGGACAGGGTCGCTAGCGCCGAAATCCAGAGTGTGCGCAGGATGGTCGTGCTGTTCGCTGATGCGTTCTCGGACATTTGCGCAATCGAGCCACTGCTGTCGCGCTCAAGGTCGAGAGACGCCAGTAGGAAAGCGTCGGTATAGGACGAGGCGTTGGCCTGGATCGCCTTCCAGAACGCAGGATCGCCCCAACGTTTATCGACCTCCACCAGCAGGACATTGGGATTTGCCTTCACCGCGCTGACCGTCTTGCCCATCAGCGAGCGGAAGCCAGATTTCGAGGAATTCAGGCGCCGGATCACGTCACCCATTGCAATCTCATTGGTATTTTCGACGATATCGGCGTTCAATGCAGCTTGGATTTTCTGGGAGGGAACGGCTTCGCCATCCCAGTTTGCAATCTCTGCTGCGGTGCGCGGCAGCACGCGCGAAACAGCCGGGTCCGAGACGGCCCGCGAAACTACCGTGACCAAAGGCCAGACGAAGAATAGACCCAGAAATAGTAAAAGCGGCGCGATCATCAGGATCGCCTTTAAGCGTGGTGATCCTCTCACGGCGCGATCACCCAGCCATCCTGAGTGCGGAAGCTGACCGCCACCTGCGATCCGGTTGGCCATTCAGGGGCCTTGCGGTCGATGCGAACAATAATGAGCCTGCCAGCGGCGCTTTTGATCACCACGCGCAGATGGTCGCCCTGGTAGACGGTATCAGTGATTTCGCCGTGCAATACGTTCAGCCCGTCGAGCGACACATTCTGGCCGTGAATGTCAATCCGCTCAGGCCGCAGCGAAAGCAGCCCTTCGGCACCGACTGCAAGGCCCGGCATGCCATGGGTGCGGAATCTGGTTCCGTCGGGCAGGGCCATAGTCAGTGTGTCGCCATCAATTGCCTGTATCTTGCCCTCGATCAAATTAGTTTCACCGATGAATTCGGCGACAAACCGGTTACCTGGATGGTCATAGACCTCACGCGGCGAGGCGCATTGCTGGATCTCTCCACGATTGAACACGGCGATCCGGTCGGACATAGTCAATGCCTCGTCCTGGTCATGGGTGACGAAGATGATCGTCAGGCCCAGACGGTGATGGAGGTCACGGATATCAAGCTGCATCCGCTCACGCAGTTGTTTGTCGAGCGCGCCGAGCGGCTCGTCCATCAGCACGACGCGCGGCTCGAACACCAGCGCGCGAGCCAGCGCTACGCGCTGTTGCTGGCCCCCCGAGAGTTGGCCGGGCAGACGCTCCGCCAGATGGCCGAGCTGCACCATATCAAGTGCCTTCGTCACGCGCTTGGCAACCTCGGCTTTGCGCATACCGCGCATCTCTAGAGGGAAAGCCACGTTTTTGGCGATGGTCATGTGCGGGAACAAGGCATAGTTCTGGAACACCACCCCCATGTCACGCTTATAGGTCGGCAGGTCGTTGATCCGCTGGTCGTCGAGTGTGATCGTGCCATCTGTGACGGTCTCAAACCCTCCGAGCATCATCAGCAGGGTCGTCTTGCCCGAACCCGACGGCCCCAGTAAGCTGACGAACTCGCCACGGCGAATGTCTAAGTCAAGTTTCTGAACGACCCGTAAGATGCCATAATCTTTGGTGACTTTCGCAAATCTGATAAAACTGTCGGACACGTGCGCCCCTGTCTAATGTTGCCATGCTGCCGGCAAGCCGACATGTCCGCGTCGGCCTGCTACCGTGCCTTACTGGGCAAGCCAGGCGGTGAAGCGTTCCGACAGTTGCTCGGCGTTGTCGCTCCAAAAATCCGCGTCAAGGGGGATGGCCTTTTCAAGGTTTGCAGGCGTAGTCGGCAAATCTTTAGCATGCTCTTCGGCCACCAATTTTGCTGCGCTGATCCTGGGCAGTCCGTAGGCGGTATAAGCTGGGAGCTTGATCAGATTTTCTGTCTCGCTCGCGAAAGCGATGAAGTCCATTGCCGCCTCGGTAAAGGGCGTTCCTTTCAGGATGGCCCAGCTGTCGATCGCATAAATGCTCTCGGGGAAGACGAACTCGAAATGCTTGCCCTCATCGCGATTGATGCCACTGATCCGGCCATTGAAAGCTGCAGTCATGACCACTTCGCCCGTGGCCAAATATTGTAGGGGCTGGGCACCGGATTCCCACCAGACGATATGGGGCTTCAGTGCATCCAGCTTCCTGAAGGCGCGCTCGACCCCTTCCTCTTGGCCAAGCACGTTGTAGAGGTCTCCAGCAGGGACGCCGTCGGCGAGTAGCGCGAATTCCAACGCATATTTCGCGCCCTTCCGAAGTCCACGCTTGCCGGGAAACTTGTCGACATCCCAGAAGTCCGCCCAAGAGGTGGGACCTTGCGCAAGCCGATCCCTGTCGTAGGCGATGCCGGTAGACCAGATGATTGCGCCCACTCCACAATCACTGACTGCTGCTGGCAGGAATTGGTCCTTTCCACCGAGACGTTTCCAGTCGATCGGCTCGTAGATTCCATCCATGCAGCCAAGCGCCAATTCTTCGGCCTCGACCTGGACGACATCCCAGTTGGGATTTCCAGCGCTTACCTTGGATTGCAGGAGGCCGTATCCGCCTTCCCAGGACTCGTCGAGTACGGGCTTACCATAGCTCGCCTGAAAGGGTTTGAAGAAGATGCTGCGTTGCGCATCCTGGAACGTGCCACCCCAAGAAACGATGGTTAGGTCACGGGTGTGCGCGCTGACTGCCGAGGCAAGCACAAGCGTCGCCGTAATCAGCGATGAACGGAAATTCGTTTTGTTTTTCATGGTGGTCCCCTGCTTGTTGTGTTTTTTCATTTACGTCAGAGCGATGGACATGAGCGCGCAGGTCTCCCCGTCCACGACGATATCGGCGTCATGTGTCCAGCCCATGCTCCGGTAAAGGTCGCGCTGCCTTGCTGTGTAGAGACTAAGCTCCCGTACACCGAGCTCCCGAGCCTTGGCGATGCATGCGGAGATCAGCTCTCGCCCGATCCCGCGGCCACGATGCCTGGCAGCCACGCAAACCTCGCTCAGCCAATAAACCCGCTGGTTCAAATCAGGCAGTTCGTGCAAGGATATGCTCGCCGTCCCGAGTATGACCGACGGATCGTCTGTGCTGCTCGCCACATAGCAAAACGGTAGGCGACCGGCGATCATGCGTCCTTGAATCCTGACACTTACCTTCTCGCGGTCCGAACAGAACTCCATGTCCTGCCACTGGCCGTAGATCAAATCGACAACCTGCGAAAAGGCGTCGCGTCGCCCCGACGAGAGCTCACAAATGATCAGGTTATCACGCATAAAGTACACTACCGATTCTGAGTTATTTGCCCGCCGAGGTGTCGATAATTTCCCTGCTCTCGTGCAGGAAAAGCGGGCGCTAGAGGAGTTATTATTGCATCGAATTTCTTTCCCACAAGAAAAAAGGCATCAGAAGGACATAGGAAAAGCCTATGGAAATTAGCTGATACTCTAGTGGCAAAACCGCCGATGAGGAGCCGTGTTTCGACCTAGAAACGACGTCCAATCGAAACGGCGTTCGAGCAATATGACGACCGAACGTCAGACCAGCCGAACTCCATGCAAAGCGCGATGCTGAGGGACAGAAATCCGACTGTCGGACCGTGACGGCGTGGCCTTCGACGATGCCATCTTTTTAACGGCAGGCTTGGCCCAGCTGGCGGCGATGGCCAGGGAGATTCTAGCCAATCGCTTCTCCGATCGGGACGATGTTCGGCCAGGGGACAGGATTCGACGGTGAGAGTTGCTACTTAAGGACGTCAGGCGCGGCCGTCGGCGCCGGGAATGGGCTTCTTTGGAGCGCGCCTGAACGGAGGCGCGATTCTTCTGCGCGTACACGACAAGGCATCGGTCAGAACTGGTTGCGGGTCTAGGCAGTCCACAACGCAGGCCGCATAAGCACGCGGATGCTCCTGTGCGCAGCTTCGGCCATCAGTCTCCATCAATCCCCCATCATACGTCGACATGTCCTTGACTGTTCTGCCTAGAACCTTGGCGCATCAGTCATTGCAGAGGTGTCGTTAAGTGCTCTACCGCGAGCTAGAAAAAAAGAGTGCCTTAGGTAAGGTAGCAACCGCTAAAAACTCCGATGACGCACCTCTGTTCCGAGCCCGTTTGTGGATGGGGTGGCCATTCTTCGGCCGTTTGGGCCCATCCAGTCTCAGAGAGAAACGCCGGTTGTGGTTGGGCGTTCTCCGATCGCCTCTAAGCACGCTAAGATGGCTTGAAAAACTCCATACGATCTGCGAACAATCTCTCGTTGAAGTTGTGCCTTTCGACTTGGCAACGAAGCCAGCGCGTAGATTTTTGCTAAACGCGCTCCGACCGGCCCAGCGTTCGCGCTTGCTCAGCTCTCATTACGATGTTCTCCTCGATACGCTAGGATCCGCAGGTGTCCGCAAGTTACTGATCCAGGGTGGGTTCGCCCTGTCAACATTCGCGGGGCGAAGTGGCGCTCGATATGAGCTCAGACTGGAACGAACCTCTAGGTGGCTCGCCAAAGAAGGTGAGTTGAACTGCAGGTTGCTTACGGTGGACGACGGAGTTTCCGTGGCGACACTCAGTTTCGCGGTCGGAGCGGTCATGAACGGAGGTCCAATCCGCCTTTGGGTGGGGGGGCTACAAGGCTGTGCCAAGCAGTACGGTAAGTCGTTCACAGTCCAAGTGACACGGGATCTTTTCGGGCTAAGACCGAAAGACTTGCTGATCCATGCGATATATGAACTGAAAGTATCTTTCGCCGCCAAAAGCATCGTGGCTGTTTCGAACCTGGGTCACATTAGTTTCGAGACCAAGCGCGGAAAAAAATGGCTGGCAGATTACGACCAATTTTGGATCGAGCTAGGTGCAGTTGCACGCGATCCTTACACTTTCGAGCTGCCTTCGTTTCGTCGGCGGCGATCCATTGAGGAGGTTGCGCCGTCAAAGCGATCTGCCTGGCGCTTACGCCAGGCGCTGATAAATCAGATGCTCACCGACATAAGTGGTTGCCATACAAACCAACAGGCAGCTGTAGAAAGGTCGTAAGCGGCAAGGAGGGCCCGTCTGGCGAATGGGGTTAGTGGTCGGATGTCGGTAGCGCACGTTGTCGCAGAGGCGCTGGAGCCTGGCGCCGTGACGCTCTGGACGCGCGATGTGCTCCATGGCGGCTTTCGGCTTGCGAGACAGCCGTGGTGCAGGTGGCAGGCCCGATGATCGAGGTTGTCACAGGTAGCGTTGTCGTGCGCGCCGGCGCAGTTGTCGACGAGGCGCAGCGGGTAATCCGGGCGGTCCGTTCGGCATGATCTGTCTCCGTCTTGGTCTTGGTTTGACCCGAAGGCGATCTTTGCCCGTCCCTTCGGGGCAGGAGCAATGCGCTCGTGTTCTCGAGTTCGCGCGGAGCATCGGAGGAGAGGGGGCAAAGTTAGAGATCAGAGGTGCCAGGCATGGAATCGCGGTGTCGCTGAGCAGGTTTTCGTTGACGCGATAGCACGGCAAACTGAATCTGTTCGCCGTGCCATGTGCTTTGACTGAACTCCGGGTAGCGGCTTCTATGCTCCGGGAATAAAGGAACCAAAGCCGGGGTCGACCAAAATTGCCCCACCCGAATTTGAATCTTCGTAAATCGCCGTTCCCCGTAGCCAGGTGGATTTGATTCGACCTTTCACTTGCATACCGTCGAACGGTGACCATTTCTGCTTGTAAAATGTCTTCTGGACATGGACGGTCCAGGTTTCTTCTGGGTCGAATAGGAACATGTCGGCATCTGCGCCAAGCATGATCGATCCCTTCTGGGGGTAGATGTTAAACAGCTTGGCTGGCATTGTCGCGTATAGCTTTGCGATTGTGGTAGCCGGTATGCCGCGTGCCATGCCTTCGCCTAGTAGCATCGGGATGGATGTCTGAATGTTGTTCAGCCCGGCGGGAGAGTCCCAGATGTTTTTGACGCCGATCTCTTTCTCCGCAAAGGTGTAGGGCGCATGGTCCGTGCCGATGCAGTTTAGCTGCCCATCGCGAATTGCATCCCACAACCGATCGGCATTGCCGGGCGCGCGTAACGGCGGATTGCACTGTGCCCAAGGACCTAGGCGGTTAAGGTCGTCCGTGTCGAGAAACAGGTAGTGCGGCGCCGTCTCGACGCTAATGTTATGTCCGGCAGCGCGCGCTTGCGCAACAATTCGTGCACCTTCTGGTGTGCTCGAATGAACGACGTGAAGCTGAGCACCCGAGATCATTGCGAGGCTCACGGCACGCTGTACGGCTTCCCATTCCGAATAATCGGGTCGGCTTTCAGCATAAGCACGCGGATCTGTACGGCCTGCTTGCTTTAGGCTCTTGGTAAGATAAGTGATTATGTCGTTGTTTTCACAATGGACCGCGAGCCGGCTTTTAGCGGCTTTTACCGCCCTCATACCGGCTAGCAACTCGCCATCCGCCAGCATCGGAATTTCGGGCGAATAGGCCATAAACGCTTTGAACCCGATGGGTTGTAGCTGCATAAGTTCATCGACACGCGGAATGTTATCTGGTGTCAATGCCAGATAGAGGCCGAAATCGACGATTGATTTCTTCGTAGCTTCATTCTTCTTGAGTAAGAATGACTCCTTGTCGGCAGTCAGAGGGTCTGTTAGCGGCATCTCGAAGACCGTCGTGATGCCCCCAGCAGCCGCCGACATCGACCCGGTATGGAAATCTTCACCGGCCGTATAGCCGGGATCGTTGAAATGCACATGCGGGTCGACGCCGCCAGGAAGCAGCATCCGTCCATCGGCGTCGACTGCTTTCGATGCGGGTAGCTCCTCCGAACTGATCGCGGCGATTTTGCCCTCCTTCACGTAGAGATTGCCGTAAGTAGTCTGGCTTTCTCCGACAATATGAGCGCGTTTTATAGCAAGGTCGAACATGGGAATCCTTTCAATTCAGAACTCGTTTGTTCTTGAAAGCAGTGTCCTTAGGAAGGCCGAAAGCGCACGCGCGGCGACGGCACAATCCTGCAACGAAGAAAACTCACTGGGATTGTGACTGATGCCATCCTTGCTACGAACGAAGAACATTGCGGTGGGAACATGTGGGGCGATTTGCATAGCGTCGTGGCCAGCGCCGCTCGGTAGTTTGAAGGGCTCGATACCGAGGCCGCGGACGATCTCCTCCTGCTTGGCGACCAATTGCTTGTTGACTGCACCAGGCGGTGCAAACGACACCCTATTGCACAACAACTCAATCCCATCACGATCAGTGAACTCGGTTGCCATGGCGACGATCCGCGCCGATAGCTTCTCGAGGCTTGAGGTTTCGATGTCTCGAATATCAACGCTAAAATGCACCTCTCCGGGGATTACATTTGATCCGTTGGGAAAAACCGTTAACTGGCCCACTGTCGCCACCGCCGTGGTGCTGAACTGTGACGGCAGGGCGCTGATCTCAGCCACGATCCGGCCCGCAGTTACCAAGGCATCGCGCCTGTAGTTCATTGGCGTACTGCCAGCGTGGCTTGCCATGCCCTTCAGTGTAATTTCAAGTCCGATTAGCCCACAAATGCCACTGACAATACCAATCGGCAGATTCTGCTGTTCAAGAACCAATCCCTGTTCGATATGAACTTCGACAAAGGCGGCCAGCTCGGACAGGTCGCGCTGTGCCTCAGGAAAGTTCTCTACTGAAAGGCCTGCTTGTTTGACCACTGATGGAAAGCTACGGCCGTCCTGATCGGATAGACCCTTCAACTCATCCGCCGGCAAGGCTCCGGTCATGGTCGCGCTGCCGACGAAGCCGACATTAAACCTTGTACCCTCTTCGTCCGTGAAGATTGCTATCTCGTAGGTCCGCTCCGGTACGAAGCCAGTTTCCTTCCACATCTCGACCATTTCGAGAGCTAACAAAACTCCGAGAACGCCATCAAAATGCCCTCCAGCGGGCACGGTATCAATATGAGAGCCGCACATCACAAGAGGCAAGGTGCCGTCGAGTCCGGGTAGTCTACCGAAGCAGTTGCCGACGGTATCCGAACGCACGCTCAATCCAGCTTCTTCCATCCAACTGCAGACGAGATCTTTCGCCTCCGCTTCTTGTGGAGAGAACCCCATCCGCGCCGAGCCCCCATCTGGGGTAATGCCAATCTGGGCTATAGCTGCAAGCCTTGCGGCGAGACGCGCGCCCGAAAAGCCATCCAGATCATGGCCCCTATCATAGGAGGCGAGAAAGGCATCGAGAACTGTCGCTATCGCCATTATCTCGACCTCGTTGCGGCGATACCGATGGCCATGGCGACCGCGCTGATGGCCGGATCAACGACGGGAATACCCAGTGTTTCCTGCAGATATGTGCGATGGGCCACCATGCCTGCGCAGCCTAGCACAAGCACATCGGCGCCTTGTGCCTTCAGGCTGCGGCCTGCATCGAGCATCTTCTCCCGGACGGTACTATCGTCCAGCATTTCGACGACCGGCACGTTGATGGGCCTGAAATCCACACAACGCTCCAGAAGGCCGTACGAACGAACGAGCCTCAATTCCGCATTTTTGGCCTCGGTGGACGTGGAAATAACGCCGAAGCGTTCCCCTTGATTGAGGGCGCTTGCAAGTCCGGCTTCGCATAATCCGACCACGGGCTTGCATGTCACCTCGCGCGCCGAGAACAAGCCGGTATCTGCGAAACAACCAATGACGAAAGCGTCGGTCTCGGCATCTTCGGCTAGCACAGCGGCGCAGAGTGGGGCGATTACGTTGTCGATATCACGCTGTGTCTCGATGCCGAGGGGTGTTCCGCTAAGCGTCACACAGTCAATAGCGAAGGCCCCAGTGCGCAGTGGGTTCAAGCATTCGTCCATGATACTGGTGAACTTCATATTGCTGTTGGGGTTGATGACAAGAATTCGCATTATCGCCGTCCTTGTGAGGGTGAGGCAGGCAAGAGCCTGGCGAGGCCAGTTTCCTGGGAAACCGAATACGCGTAAGATGTTTCGCAGTCCGCCGCCAGTGCGTCTGCTTCAGTATTTGCCCTGTCGCGGACGAGTGCGAAGCCGACGCGCGTACATTTGTCGAGGTTTGTTTGAAAACGCATAGTCTCAATTCTCGTACGCATGGCTCAACGCCGGATTGCCCGTGTTTCGATAAGCAGCAGCAGGCGCGTGAGGATGGTTGTCAAAATGATGTAGATCAGGGCTAGCAGGATAAGCGGCTCATAGATCAGGTAGGTGTCCTGTCGCACCTTGCCGATGACTGCGAAGACGTCGATCACGGTTACGGTTGCGACCAACGGCGTGGCTTTCAGCTGAAGAATCGTTTCGCCGATTAGTGTCGGCAAAGCGCGCTGAACCGCGCGCGGCAGCCATATTCTCAAGAACACCTGTCGCCGGCTCATTCCGAAGGCGCGCGCCGCTTCCAGTTCTCCTTTCGGTACGCCGGCGAAAGCGCCGCGCATGATTTCGCCCACATAGCCCGCGAAGGAAAATACCAAGGCGATCAGACCATAGGGCCATGCCTCTCGGAGAAACGGCCAGGCGAAAGACGATCGGATTTCAGGATACTGTGCAAAAATTGCACCGAGACCATAATAGAGCATCCAAAGCTGCAGCAAGAGCGGAGTTCCGCGGATCACGGTGCAGAAGGCTTTTGAGGGCCAGGCCAACATCCGGGGGCCTACAGCCTGGAAGACGCCAAGCGGCAGAGCCAGCAGGAAGCCTATGATACTGCTGGAAACGAGCAAGATCAGCGTAACGGCGATTCCGTGCAACAGTCGGCCCCAGTAGTCTGCGACCCAGTCCCATCGCCCGTAGTAACCGACGAGGCCGAGCAACAGGATCAACGTGGCGCCTTTTAGGAACCTCTGCAAATTTACCTGCGAAGAAGGCCAGGTAGATGGAGTTCGCCGGACAGCAAGGTTCTGGACGTTAGGCACGGATCACCACCAATCCTCTGCTTGCACGGTGCTCAACGAGCTTGATGACAAAATTGGAGATAAGCGTGAGGGCCAGGTACATGGCCGCAGCGGCCGAGAAAAAGAGCAAATAGTCCTTTGTCGTGCCCGCAGCCTGCCGTGTGGCAAGCGTGAGTTCGCCAAACCCGACCACAGCGAGCAGCGCTGTATCCTTTATGGCGATTAGCCAGAGGTTCGATAGGCCCGGTATGGCGAAGGGCAGCATGGCCGGCAATGTGATGCGCCAAAGAATCTGGACAGGGGACATGCCGTAAGCCTTGGCAGCTTCGATCTGGCCGTGGGGAACGGAGAGTATCGCCGCCCTCAGGACCTCGATAGAATAGGCCCCCTGCACGACACCGATCACCACTATGCCAGCGGCAAGTCCGCTGACATCAACCGGCGGCATATTTAATACCGCAAGCAGCTGATTGATCGCGTCGGTGCCGGCGTAATAGAGGAAGAGGATGAGAATCAGTTCCGGTACAGCCCGAACGACAGTGGTATAGGTATCAAGGAGGCCCCCGACAAAAGCATTTCCGCTGAGTTTGCCCGCGGAACCGGCCACGCCGATGACGAGGCCGATGGCATAGCCGCCCGAAGCAAGCATCAGCGAGTTTGCGAAGCCGCCAAGAAGAGTTGCGCCCCACCCCGGCGGAGTGAGCGACAAAAGGCTAATATCAAACACCTTGTTTAGACCTTTCCGTTTTCATCCTTGCTTGCAGGCCAGGTTCTCGCCTGGCCGTTTTGTCCGCAGAGATTGTTAATCGCCGTAGATGTCGAAGTCGAAATAGGTCTTGGTGATCGTTTCATAGGTTCCGTCGGCGCGGATCGCTACGATTGCGGCATTTATCTTTTCCTTCAGGGCCGTGTCTCCCTTTCGGAGGCCGACACCGATACCGTGGCCTAGAATGGCTTCATCCTTGGCGACATCACCCTTCAGCTCGCAGCACGCGCCGGCCGGAGCTTTCAGAAAGCTGTTGAGCGCAAAGGCATCTGCTTGGATGGCGTCGATGCGTCCGGCAGCAAGATCCTGCTGCGCCTCGTCGAGTGTCTGGTATTCCTTGATGTCTGCGACAGCGTCGCCGAAGTGCTTCTGCGCGTAACGCTGATGGACCGAAGAGACTTGCAGCCCAAGGACCTTGCCTTTCAGGCCTTCGGGCGTCGCATCAAGCTTTATATCCTTGAGGCCGACGATCGCGGGTCTTAAGCTATAATACTTGTCGGAAAAGTCGATCGTCTTCAGGCGCTCGTCGCTGATCGTCATCGACGAAATGATCACGTCGATCTTCTTGCTGGTCAGCGCCGGAATGAGGCCGTCCCAAGCTACAGGCGTGATAACGCAATCAAGATTTGCCTTTGCACAGATTGCATTCATGAAGTCGACTTCCCAGCCGCCCCACTCTCCTGAAGCGTTAGGCGAGGTGAAGGGTGGGTAGGGTTCTGCGGCCCAGCTGACCTTCACGGTTTCGGCGAATACGGCACTCATCGACATGAGGCCTGCAACACAAGTACCGACAACAATTTTCACGAAATTTTTCATTGGTTCCCCTTTCGTTTTTCTAAGGCTAGTGGATGGCGCTGATGAACTTCTGCAATGGCTCGCATTGAGGCGAGCCGAAGATTTCCGCCGGTGTTCCCTGCTCGGCTATCAAACCGTTGTGCAGGAAGACGACATGGCTTGAGACCTCCCTTGCAAACTTCATTTCGTGCGTGACCAGGATCATCGTGCGTCTCTCGCGTGCGAGATCGCGGATGACGGAAAGTACCTCGCCGACCAGTTCCGGATCTAGCGCTGACGTCGGTTCATCGAAGAGCATGACGAGAGGCTGTATTGCGAGGGCGCGGGCGATTGCGGCCCGCTGCTGCTGGCCGCCGGAAAGGAAGATCGGGTAGGTGTCGCGTTTTTCATGAAGGCCGACACGACGCAGAAGGTCTTCGGCGGTAACCACGGCCTCGTCGCGCGAAACACCCAGAACGCGGATCGGAACCTCAATGAGGTTCTGCAGGACGGTCATGTGCTGCCACAGATTGAAATTCTGGAACACCATCCCCAGCTGCGACCGGATCCGCTGCAATTGCCGGCGGTTCGCGGGAACCAGAGAGCCGCTTTTTTCCCGGCGCAATGCGATCTGCTCGCCATGGATTGTGATTGATCCGTCGCTTGGCGTTTCGAGGAAATTGATACAGCGCAGGAGCGTAGATTTGCCCGAGCCGCTACCTCCAATTATCGAAACCACGTCGCCTTGGTTGGCGGTCAGCGAGACACCTTTAAGGACTTCAAGCGGTCCGAAGTGCTTGTATAAATTGGATATCTCAAGTGCATGCGGTTCCATTCCTACCTCCTTGATCGCTCCGGCCATGCTCTGTCTCTTGCAGGCTTGCTTCGGCCGTTCGCGCCAGCAATTCCGCTCCGATACCGAGGATGTCGTCGTTGAGTTCGTGTTGGGACTGAAGAAGCCCCGGGGCTCTCCGCCCCGTTGCCCAGTCATGCAAAGGCGACTGTCCGAAAACTCGCGGCCAGGATTATCGGGTTGATTTTTCTTGTGCAAACGAATTAATTGAGCGCCTCATGTGAAAAAAATTCACCCCAGCAAGTTGGCATCATGCGCAAACTTCCACCGTTAAAAGCACTCAGGGCAATGGAGGCCGTAGCGCGCCACAAGCGTTTCACCAGGGCTGCGGAGGAGCTGCGCCTGACCCACAGCGCAATCAGCAAACAGATCCGGCAGTTGGAGGAATTCTATGGCAGTGAGCTGTTTGAGCGTCTGCCAAACGGCGTTCGCTTGACAGAAAGTGGGCGCCGGGTGCTGGCCAGCGTTACGGCTGCTCTTGATATTCTGGGGGAATCTTCGCAGGCGATCAGTTCTTCTTCCATTGAAGGCCCGATAAATCTGTCTCTACCGCCGGCACTCACGGCCGGATGGCTGGTCCCCCAACTCAATGCGTTCTGTAATCTCTATCCAAATGTTACCTTCAACGTGCAAACTTCCCATGACGCGGAGGATGTCTACAGTGACGGTCACGACATCGTCGTGCGCTTTGGTGATCCGATTTGGAAAGACCGGCACGTGACGTTGCTGAAGGAGGTGCTTCTGTTTCCCGTGTGCAGCCCAGAGCTTGCGGAAGGGGATGCACCTTTGCAGAACTTCATCGATCTCAGGCAACACACTCTGTTGCACGAAGACGGTGGGTCACTGTGGGCGAAATGGCTTGTCGCTCACAATGTAAGCGAGATCGAGACCTTCCGTTCCCATCGATTTCCCGATGTACTGCAGCTGCTGCATGCGGCGAAGGCAGGCTTGGGTGTGGCCCTCGGCGACAACATCACATCGAGACAGGATTTGCGATCACGCGCGCTGGTCCGGCCATTTCCTCAGGTGGTTCGTTCGCCTTTCTCATATTATATCGTGACTAAGAATGAAGCATCGATGCCGGAACGATGTGCGCTGTTCCTGCAGTGGCTACGTTCGCTTTGAGGGCAATCATCCAGCGCGCAGCTTAGGCTCTTGTCTATGGTCTGTTTTCATGCCGTCGCAAAGGTTGCGATGTTCCACTGCGACATCAAGACGATGGTGGCGGGTGGCATTTGCTGAATGGTTAGAGCGGGGTTGGGCAAAGAGGCTTCTAAGCTGAGAAGATTGCCGTGAACCGTTGCAGGCCTCGTTGAGGTCGGAGGCCCTCCTTTACCCGCGCGCGTTTCGTAGCGGAAGGTGTGACTTCTCCGCTGGAGTCACTGGGCTCGCTCAGAGCCTCGCACTTGTGCTACGTGGGGTCGCAAGCAGAAGGTTCGTTTCGCTGCCGGAAATCCCTGGAATGTGACGAATTCGCCGCAGCACGGAGTCTAGCTCGCTCAGTGTTCCTGCTCCGAGCTCGACGATCAAGTCCCAGCGCCCGTTCGTCGTATGGATTTCCGATATTTCCGGGAAATTCGCAAGCATGTCCACGACGCGTTCCGCGGCCCGCCCTTCAATCTCTATCATCATGATACCGCGGACTGGAAGCTCGACTGCATCCGCTCGCAAGATAACTGTGTAGCCAAGGATATTGCCGTCATTCTGGAGCTTGTCCATACGGCTCCGGATCGTCGCCCGCGACACTCCCAGCGCCATGGCCAAATCAGTCACACTTTTACGGCCGTTGTGCCGGAGCAAGGTAATCAGCTTGAGGTCAATGTTATCCATCTGTCATTTCGGCACATTAAACTGTCGTTTTGATAAGCCATTCTGATTTATTTGGCAATTTAGATTCTTCAAACCGCCGCTCCGGCGTGCTTCTTATTGGGTAAGGAGAAATCAACATGCATTGCAAACTTATTGGCGTCCCCCTTCAGGACGGCGCATCTCGCCTGGGCTGTGAAATGGGGCCGAGCGCCCTTCGTACGGCGGGCATCTCCGAGACCCTAGAATCTCTGCAACACTCGGTGATCGACCTGGGGAATGTGTACCCAGGACCGCTTCGAGATCTCCGCCACCCAAATTCCGCCGTCAGGTTTTTACCCCAAATTGCGGGCTGGACCGAAGTCTTGGCCGAGACTGCATATCGCGAGAGCGCCGACGGTTTCCCGATCTTCCTTGGTGGCGATCATGCGTTGTCTGCAGGAACGGTAGCGGGTATCTCGCGCCGAAGCGCAGAAATCGGACGCCCCCTCTACGTGCTTTGGCTTGATGCGCACACCGATTTTCACACGCTGGAGACCACTGAAAGCGGAAATCTTCACGGTACGCCGGTCGCTTACTTCACAGGACGATCAGGTTTTGAAAACTACTATCCAGCGCTACACGCTCCGGTTCCTACAGACCGCCTCTGCATGATCGGTATCCGCAGCGTCGATCCCCTGGAGCATGCGGCAATCCAGAAAACCGATGCAACTGTCAACGACATGCGAATGATCGACGAGCATGGCGTTGCTGCTCTCCTTCGCACTTTCTTGCAGAGAGTGGAAACGAATAACGGGATGCTTCACGTCAGCCTCGACGTCGACTTTCTCGACCCCTCTATCGCTCCAGCGGTCGGGACGACCGTGCCCGGTGGCGCGACATTCCGCGAAGCTCACCTCATCATGGAGATGTTGCATGACAGCGGCCTGGTGACGAGCCTCGACTTGGTTGAACTCAATCCATTTCTCGATGAGCGGGGGCGCACGGCCACCCTCTTGGTCGATCTAACCGCAAGTCTCATGGGGCGTAAGGTCATGGACCGCCCGACAAGGAGCTACTGATGGCTGCCCAATTAAACCTCAATGTCGTCCCCTTCGTCAGTGTCGACAACATGATGAAGCTCGTCCACGCGATCGGCGTGGAAACATTTTTGAAGGAACTCAGCGCTTTTGTGGAAGAAGATTTCCTGCGCTGGGAGAGCTTCGATAAAACCCCGCGGGTCGCAGCTCACTCTCATGATGGCGTGATCGAACTGATGCCTACGAGCGACGGTAGACTCTACGGCTTCAAATACGTGAATGGACATCCGAAGAACACGAAGTCCGGACGTCAAACAGTGACCGCGTTTGGCGTGCTTTCGGACGTTGACAACGGCTACCCGCTTCTCTTGACAGAAATGACGATCCTGACTGCCTTGCGTACCGCAGCCACTTCGGCCGTCGCAGCCAAGCACCTTGCGCGCAAGAATTCGCGGACAATGGCTATCATTGGAAACGGAGCGCAAAGCGAATTCCAGGCCCTAGCCTTCAAGGCACTGCTTGGTGTTAACCGACTGCGGCTCTACGACATCGATCGTTCCGCTAGCGATCGCTGCAGCCGCAATCTCCGCGGCTATGGCTTTGAAATCACAGTTTGTTCAGCGTCGCAAGAGGCGGTCGAAGGCGCCGATATCGTCACGACCGTAACTGCTGACAAGCAGAATGCTGTGATCCTTTCTGACAACATGGTCGGCGCCGGCGTTCATATTAATGCCGTGGGCGGCGACTGCCCCGGGAAGACCGAGCTGCAAAAGGACATCCTCACGCGCTCGGAAGTCTTTGTCGAATATCCGCCGCAGACCCGCATCGAAGGAGAAATCCAGCAGATGCCGGCTGACTTCCCGGTCAAAGAGCTTTGGGAAGTTATTGCCGGAAAGGCGGTTGGACGAGCAGGCGCTGAACAGATAACGCTTTTCGACAGTGTCGGGTTTGCAACTGAAGACTTCTCGGCGTTGCGGTACGTACGCGATAAGCTTCAGGAACACCCGCTGTTCGAAAATCTCGACCTGCTCGCAGATCCAGACGAACCGCGCGACCTATTTGGTATGTTGCTCCGCGCGGCTGCATGAACTAGGTCCCGGGCGTGACGAAGTCGCGGTCGCGGCGCGGCACGCTCAGGGGTTGAAGCATCTGCCGGCAGCGAGGTCCACCCCTACGAAGTCCGGATCGCTGCTCTCCGGGCGGCACCTGTCATTGGGAGAGCGTGGGGTCGCGCTTTGCCGGTATTGGTTGGTGCACGGCGCACCGTCCGTCGGCTTGGTCGATTCACCGCGCGACGCTGAGCCGGAATGCCCCACCAGGCCAGGCCCTTCGCCTCGGCATCGGGCGAAGGAATCGATTTCATCGATGATGGTGATTGACGGTTGTGCCGTTCGTAGCCTGCAGACCCAGCGACGGCACGGCCAAACCGAGCAACAATGTCGCATCGAATTCTGTATCGTCAATGATCATGTTGGGCTTGCAAATGGATGTCCGTCAAAACAACCTCGATGCTAGCAGAAGGGAGTCTGTTGATAACCTCGAATTCGTATGTTCCGTTGGCAGACAACACTGATCTGGTGATGGGTCTGTCGGAGCTCTGCTGGAAGGCCTCTCTTGAAATTGCCGCATTCAATGACCAAGTCCACGCCATGTGCATGGAAACGTTTGTCAGAATTTCGAGGCTACGCGATCAAGCGCGCTCCCTAACCCGGAGCTGGAAGCTTTGATCCTGTAACGCCGCCACAGATCTCGCCGCTCCGGGGAACCACGCTATCGAACAGTGCGGTTCATTTCGCGTCGCATATGCGGCGCACCGATGGAGTGTATCCATGCCTTTGTTTCGATCCGGGCCGATCTGCGTCACCTGTGACCGGCGCCTTCCGTGCGGCGAGCCGTTGCCCCTGGTGCAAGACGCCAGTTGTCTCCGTCTCCCGTATTTCCAGCATCGTTCGCGGTTGTCCTGTGTGCATCGACCGGTTTTCTCCCTGTTCGGCGAGGGAGCGGCACAATGATGCCAACGACGAAAATTGACGATCATGCCTCTGACGCCGGCAGGACGGATGAATTGCAGCAAGTCGGCGTTCTTCCCTGGCGCATCCGGCGTGATGGCGAGCCTAAGGTGATGCTCATCACGTCGCGCAGGCGGGGCCGATGGATCGTTCCCAAAGGGTGGCCGATGAAGGGTCGTTCGCTCCTTGTAGCGGCATCGCGGGAAGCCTTCGAGGAGGCCGGCATCTTTGGTGAGATTGATCCTGCGCCGGTGACTGAGTATCGGTACTTGAAGGCACTGGGTAACGGTTCGGAAGTTCCCTGCCGCGTCACGGTGTTTGGCATGAACGTGCGCGGAACGTTAAGCCATTGGCGGGAGAAGGCGCAAAGGCAGCGGCGCTGGTTTTCCCTCGGCGCGGCGGCGGACAAGCTCGACGACGCGGAGCTCGCCGCGTTCGTGAAGACCCTCGATGCTGCACCGGAGCGTCTTAGACCTTCCGACGGTTTGGGCGGACTGGAACGCCCGTCCAGCGAACCGCAAAATGGTGGGAGGTGAGGTAGAGGTGATGTTTTCGACAATCCTAGTTGCCTGCTCTCGTGGGCGGATCCTTCCCCTCCCTTATCGCCGGGTCAGCGCCAAACGCTGACAGCCTGGCGCGACTGACCGCGACGGCAAGAGTGGCGCCAGGATGTTGCCCCAATTCAACATTGAAACTTGCGGGTAACGGCGGACGCATCCTTCGCGTCGGCGCGTTGTCGATTTCCAGAAATGAGCCAGCAATGGGCTTTAAGTACAGTCACACTTTTCCGATCAACCGCCGAACAGACTGCCCCGTTTCAAGCATTGGGCGGCCGAGAACCTACCAAGGGCTCGCCGTATCCCTACCGCCTCAGGTGCCGGTAAAAAGCACCGCCTTGACGGTGTGCCTGAAATCCGTCGACGTTGATCGAGAAACTGGAAGCCGCAAGCTTCTAAGCGCCTGAGACAGCGGCGAACGACCGGCCGTTTTTACCGCCCGATAAACATTTGGTTACACAAGGATGGTTTATTGGTAGCGGCCGTACCGTTCGCCGCCATGTGCTTGTGAGCACCCCCATATACAGATTTTCCCTCGATACCTTCGATTTTCGGATCAGACATCATGGTAAAGGCTCTCCTTTCTAATCAACGGTATGCAGTGTTCTTCTGTGTCGGAGCGGCCGCATTCGCCTCCCTTGGCGGCGCCCTTTTGTACAACGGCTGGCTGTTCATTGTTGCCGCGATCTGCGGCGCATTGTTCATTCTCGGCCTTCACGATCTGCGCCAGCACAAGCACGCGATTTTGCGCAACTATCCGGTGGTCGGGCATCTGCGCTTTCTGCTGGAGAGCATCCGGCCGGAAATCCGCCAGTACATTATCGAAAGCGATAACGACGCGGTTCCGTTCAACCGGCAGGATCGCGACCTCGTCTACCAGCGTGCCAAGGGCCAGGAGGACAAGCGGCCTTTCGGTACCATCGAGAATGTTTACGGTTCCGGATATGCGTGGCTCACCCATTCCGCGACGCCGGTTGCCATTGCCGATACGGATTTCCGCGTGCATGTCGGCGGCCCGGCCTGCAAGCAGCCCTACGATGCAAGCCTCTACAATATCTCGGCCATGAGCTTCGGCTCGCTGTCGGCAAACGCCATACTTGCCCTCAATACTGGAGCGCGGAAGGGCGGTTTCGCCCATGATACCGGTGAAGGCAGCATCAGCCGCTACCACCGGCAGGGCGGCGGAGATCTAATTTATCAGGTCGCGTCCGGCTATTTCGGCTGCCGGGACGACGATGGCCGGTTCTCTCCGGAGAAGTTTGCCCGGCTTTCCGCGGACCCCCAGATCAAGATGATCGAGATCAGCTGAGCCAAGGGGCGAAGCCGGGCCACGGCGGCATGTTGCCGGCATCGAAGATTTCGCCCGAAATCGCCGAAGCGCGCGGCATTCCGATGGGGATCGATTGCACGTCGCCTGCGGCACACAGCACGTTTTCGACGCCGATCGGCCTGATGCGGTTCGTCGGTCACCTCCGGGAGCTCTCGGGGGGCAAACCGGTAGGCTTCAAATTGTGCATTGGCCACCGGCGTGAATTCATGAGCATGGTCAAGGCCATGCTTCAGACCGGCATCGTTCCCGATTTTATCGTGGTTGACGGCGCGGAAGGTGGGACGGGTGCTGCCCCGGTCGAATTCGCCAACCGTGTCGGGATGCCAATGCTCGAGGGCCTCACCTTCGTCCACAACACATTGCGCGGAGCCGGTATTCGCAAACAGGTCAGGATCGGTGCCGCGGGAAAGATCGTGTCTGCCTTCGATATTGCCCGCACTCTGGCACTCGGAGCGGACTGGTGCAACGCCGCGCGTGGTTTCATGTTTGCCATCGGCTGCATTCAGGCGCAGTCCTGTCACACGAATCGATGCCCGGTGGGGATCGCCACTCAGGATCCTATGCGCCAGCGTGCGATCGATGTCGGTGACAAGAGCGATCGCGTCGCCCGCTTCCATCGCAACACCATGCGGGCGCTGGGCGAGATCGCGGGTGCTGCCGGTCTCAACGACCCGAGCAATTTCATGCCCTACCACTTCATGTTCCGGCAGAAGGACAACGAGTTCCTCGACGGCAATGAAGCTTATCCCTATCTGCCCGAAGGCTTCCTCGTGTCGGGCAAAGAAATCTCTGAACTGGCCGACTGGTACGATCGCTGGGACCGCGCCAGCGCCGACAGCTTCGCACCGCCGGAAATCCCGCATGGGCCGTTTCGAAAACGAAACGCCGCGTGAGGTTTCACCAAAAGATGTCCACGGTTGGGGCAAAACAAGCTGGTGTTGCTGCCCGGGCCTGCGTCGGGGGTTAATGGGTCCTTATGGCACGGGGGCACCGGAAATCGGTGCGTAATCGGTGGCATTTGCCCTGCCGCTTGACGCAATACTCCGAAGAGTATTGCGTCAAGCGGCTACCGGCACGAATATTGGGGCAACTCAACGTGGGTGAGAAGCTAGCCTGCGTAGATTGCCAAACGACTGGGCGCAAAGCATGCGATGGCGGCTGTAGCAGGGCGCGTCGGGACAATCGTGCAGGGTGTGTAGAGGGATGGAACTGAGTTCTGCACCACAGCCCTGCTGATCGCCAGTCGGCCTGACCATGCACAATTGAACTATCGTGACGGCTGCGCTTCAAGGGAAGGGGTGTCACCCTGACCGGTTCAGGCCGCGTAGCCATGACTGCACGACCGGCATATCGCGACCGTTCGCGCCGCCCATGCCAACGCGCTCGATCGCTTGCTGTGCGACGGTGCGGACGCCATGGGCCTTCCACCCGGATCGTATGCCGGCATAGGAAGGCCACGACTTAGGTCGAGCAGTCAATGCCTTATGCGGCTCAGCACCTGACCCACGCACCAACGGGTGGTGCCCGAGCTGCCAGCGGCAAGCTAGACGATGAAGCGGATGGCGCGCTGGATTTCGAAGAAGTCCTTGGCCTCGAAGCGCAACGTGCGTGCGGCGACATGCTCGACATCCGGATACCAGCTTCCGCGATAGGCCTCGATCGGGGTCGTGTATTCGACGACCAGTTCGAAACGGTCGGCGAGTTTCGGCAGGCAGCCCTTGAGATCACCCGACAGCGCTTTCTCCACGCCCTCGCGAATGGCAGCAACCGAAGCTTTCGGCGTCAGCGACTTCGTCGCTGGGCCGAAACCTTCGCTGGTGGCAACGGTGCCGATGCCGGAAACGATCGCCTTGGCCTCGGCGCACATGCCGGCGTCGCCCGAAAGAAACGCCGACGGCACACCGTAGCGGGCGGCGCAAAGCGCGTTCAGCGTGAATTCCGACGCCACTTCGCCGTTGATCAAAAGCCGCGACACCGTGCCGGTCAGCGTATGGGCGAGCGGGTTTGTGTCGGTGCCGGCCTTGTTGTGATAGCCGGTGTAGAGGGCTGCCGTAAAACTCTTGTCGATGCCGAACATCATCTCATCGGGGTGACCGCTCCAACCCCTGACGATGCTGACATAGGCCGGCAGCTTCGACAGGATGAGATTGCGCGCGGTCGAATGCGCGTCCTTGACCACGACCTCCTTGGCGCCGGCCGCCTTGGCACCTTCGCAGGCCGCCACCAGCTCGTCGGTCATGTATTCGCGGAACTCCTCGCATTCCGGGTGCCCCTTCTTGGCCTCGTCCCAGGCGGTGATCCCCGCCGTGCCCTCGATATCTGCGCTGATGAAAACCTTCATTATTGTTCCCTCGTGTTTCAAAGAATCTCGGACATCGACTGCGGCAACCAATCGATTTGGGCGGGCGATGTCGCAGAACAGGGCTCAGGCTTTCGAGAGTTCCCGATAAGCGAGAGCACCGGCTGCGAGATCTGAAAGACCGGTGCCCACAGCTTTGAAGACGGTGATCTCATCATCCGATCGTCTGCCGGGAACGGCCCCGGAACAAAGATCAGATAGTGTGCCTAAGATGTCCTTCTCTTGCAGAATGCCCCTTTCGATCGGACTGATAAGGTCACCGCTCTCTTTAAGGGCATCGGGCGAGTCAATGTAAACAGACCCCGTTGCGAAGCACGCGTCGTCCGCCTCGCGCATCTGAGGTGTGAAACTTCCGATCAAGTCGAGGTGGGTCCCCGGACGCATCCATTCCAACTTGATCAAAGGTTCAGTTGAGAGTGTGGCGCAGCTGATCATGTCCGAGTTGCTAACCGCCTCTTCCAGATCATCGGCCACAGACGCTGTCATACCGTCCGCAGCTAAGGCCTGGACCAATCGAACGCTGTTCGCGCGATTGACGTCCCAAACTTTAACATCGCTTATATGGCGGACTTCCCGATATGCGAACGGTGCCATGGAGCCTATTCGACCGGCGCCGACGATCAGCAGCCTCTCGGCGTCGTCTCGCGCCAGGTACGACGCGGCGAGAGCGGCGACACCCACTGTACGCCGCCCGGTGATTTGGTTGCCGTCAATTATGGCCAGATGCTCACCCGTCTCTCCATCACAGAGCAGGTATGTCGAATGGACGCCTGGTATCTGGCGTTGGGTGTTTCCCGGAAAAACGGTAACGATCTTGACACCGATCACGCCACCATTGGGCTGCCAAGCGGGCATCAGCAGGAGTGTAGCCTCCGTGCCGTCAGATTGCGGCATTTCATGATGGTGGCGGAGCGGTACTTTGGCGCCCACGGCGAATGCGTCGCGGATAGCAGGGATTAGCTTCCTGAACTCAAGCGCTCGCGCAGTCTCCTCTGCTCCAAAAATTGGTATTGTGCGGGGGGCACTCTTTCTAGTCGTGTCCATTCATCTCTACTCCTCAAATGCAACTAACGTTTCTGCGCACCAAGACAGGGGCAGAAAACGCGCAAAACACGCCGCCGAAAGCCACGTGTAGCGTTCACTCTATTGGTCAGCGGCCGACCCTGGCAGGGCTTCTTGAACCGGAAGACGGCGAGCAGGTTTGGCGTCAGTGATAACGTCTATTCTTGTGGAGGGCCGTCACCAACGTACCCAGTGAAGTCGCCGTGTAGGCGGGTTACCGTGTTAAGCCTCTCTTCCACCAGCGGACCAAGCTCATTGAAAACGGAGTTCAGCAGGAGGTTGCCGAGGTTCGCAAAATGGGCCGTTGAATCCCAGAACATATTGAAGTCCGTGGGCACGATGAACATTTCGTCCGCGAGGTCGTGGCCCCAGTCGCAGTAAGCATCTGTTATGAGCGTCAGGGGGATGCTGCGTGATTTAGCGTGCTTGGCTAACAACTTTGAAAGCCGTGAGTACCGACGGGCTTCGAATGTAACCAGCGTCGAACTGGTTTTGTCGTTCAGCAATACATCGGCGAAATTTCCGCCCGCGATATCGACAACATAAACATTCGGACGAAGATATAGGAGTTGATTTGCGAAGTATTGCGCCAACCCGCGTTCCGTCTGGAACCCTGCCACGAAAACATACTGTGCATGAACAAGCCTGTTAACCGCGCGAGCCCACTGTTCAGTTCGCGACAGCTCGTAGATCCGTACAAGGCTCGCTATTTCCAACTCCAGGCCACGACCTAGCAGATCCTCTCCGTTCTTACTTCGATTGTGGAATTCCTTCAGTCGGTCCCCGAGCAGCCACGGCCCCCCACCAATGTCATGCTGCAGATCCGCCTTCAAAGCCCTGAAGCTTTGATATCCAAGAGCGCGGCAAAAACGCCCGACCGTTGGTTCACTTACCCCAACCTGTTTTGAAATCGACGCGGATGTGTCGAATGGAAGCCCAGAAATATTGGCCAACATATAGGTGGCGATAAGACGCTCCGCCTTCGACCCGTTAACGAGGCGATCGTTGAGGCGCTGCTCTACCGTATTCGCTGACATCTGAAGCCTGAAATGTTTTTACAATGGGACGCCATAAGAAAGGAATATTTCACGCTGTTTCCACTGTCTGGCTATAGTGAGGCGGCAAAAGCCTGTCAAACTGAAAGTTTTCTATCACCATAGTAATTGACTTTAGAAATAGTGCAAATAGGGTGCGACGAAAGGGGCCGTGACGCGCCCTGAAAAAGGGGATCAAAATGAAGAGAAATATTCTTGTCCTGTCCATGCTAGCAGCCCTGTCCACGGCGGCGCTGGTTCCGTCGTCGCTCTATGCCGGCGAAAACGCAACTTTACGGATGATCGTTCCGGAACCGCGCTTCATGGATCCCAATCTTGTTGACGACGGGGCAATTACTATCCAGACGCAATTGTTCGAGCCGCTCGCTAAAATCGACAACGATGGAAAGCTCGTCTATTTGCAGGCCTCGTCGATCGAAACGTCTCAGGATGGACTGACGTGGACCATAAAATTAAAGCCAGAAAACAAATGGTCTGATGGAGAACCGGTAACTGCACAGGACTGGGAGTATTCCCTAAAGCGCATCCTTGATCCGAATACTGCGAGTGGGAACGCGCAATTTCTGACGGAAATCAAAGGTGCTGCAGACTACAATTCCGGCAAAACAACAGATGCATCTACTGTCCATATCAAGGCCGTCGACCAGTATACTCTCGTTATAGACACTGAGCGGGTGGCGCCCGCGTTCCTTGCGAAACTCGCGCTTCCTTATGTAACCCCGGTTCCACGAGCCGTCGTCACTAAATGGGGCGAACAGTGGACGCTTCCGGCGCATATTGTCTCTAATGGCCCCTACAAGCTGGCGGCTCGCGTGAATGATCAGTCGATCGAACTGGAAGCCAACCCCTATTATGCGGGCAAGAAGCCAGTTATCGGCAGCATCAAGATGTCGGTTGCCTCAGGCGATCACTGCGAGGCGCAGCTCCGAGCGTTTGAAGCCGACGAGATTGACTTTGCAACCTGCATTCCCGTGCAAGACATACCGCGGATACGTGGGGATGCTACTTTGAGCAAGCAGCTGATTACGCATCCAGAGTCCGGCACATGGTGGGTTCAATACGATACGTCTCATGCTCCTTGGGACAATAGAGATGTAAGACAGGCCCTCGGACTTGCCATCGATCGAGACGCGCTTTCATCTGTCATCAGCGACGGAACGGCAGAGGCGGCATCGACGATTGTCCCACCCGGGATCGCTGGTGCCAGCGATGGTGACGCCATTAAAGGAGATGTCGATACCGCACGTGAGCTTCTGGCCGGGGCCGGTTATCCATCCGGCGCAGGTTTTCCGCCCTTCACGATCACTGTTCGCGACGGCGACTCGCAGCCCTTCGTCGCACAGCTGTTGCAACAAATGTGGTCTGAAAATCTAGGGATAAACGCCTCCATTAATATCATGGAATCGAAAGCGTTTGCCGCCTGGGTAAACGCCCGCAAGAGCGAGCCCTATGATGTCCTGACTAGCACTTGGGTATCCGACTACGCCGATCCGGAAAACTGGTATGGTGATCTGGTCACTGACGATTATCGCAACACCCACTTCCAGAACCCGGAGTTTGGGCCGCTGATCGAGCAAGCAAAGACGACGACGGACAATGCAAAAAGAGTGGAGGCATATCGGAAGGCAAACAAGATCCTCGAAGATCAACAGCCGATGAGCGCGCTTTACCGTCGCACGACCCTCTGGCTCGTCAAACCCTATGTAACCAACCTCGTTCCCGACACAACTCTCATTCTCTACCCCATCCGCGATGCCGTAATTGCGAAATAAGTGGGGCGAGACATGTTCGCGTTTGTATTGAAACGAATACTGGTCAGTATTCCGACCCTTTTGGTCGTATACACGGTGACCTTCGTCATAGCTCATTTTACCCCGGGGTCACCATGGGATTCAGCGAGCGCCAATCGTCCTATGGAGCCGGCTGCGAAGGCGGCTCTTGACGCGAAATACAATCTGGATGCGCCGCTGCATGTACAATATGTCGACTATCTTTGGGGCGCTGTTCAGGGTGATCTAGGCCCCACCTTCCGTGATCCGACACAATCCGTCACCGAGATCGTGAAGCGATTTTTGCCGACGTCGCTCGGACTTGGATCTATGGCGATGGCCGTATCTATAATCATTGGGCTCCCGCTTGGCATCATTGCAGCCCTTACTCGCTCAAGAGCACTTGAAACCGGCATACTCTTCTTCTGTACGTTTGGCGTGTCCGTCCCCACCTACATCATAACGGCTGTGTTGATCGTCACGCTCGGGGTCGGCCTCGGTCTGGTTCCAACTTTTGGTTGGCAAGGGCTGTTTTCCATATCCGCAATAGTACCGGTTATTTCGCTAGCGCTCGCCCCCATGGCTGCGATCGCCCGCTATAGTCGAAATAGTGTGCTTGAGGTCATGCACAAGGATTTCATCCGATCCGCCCTGGCCAAGGGGGTACAACGGCGGCGAATCATCACGGTCCATATCCTGAGAAATGCCCTAGTTCCTGTTGTGACGGTCGCCGGTTCCTATGCCTCATCCGTGCTGGTTGGCTCTTTCTTTGTCGAGTCGATCGCCGGCGTGCCTGGGTTTGGAAGGTATTTTGTGCTGGCAGTTTCCGCGAGAGACTATCCAGTGATCATTGCCACAACATTGGTCTACGCCGTGATTGTCATCGCGTGCAATCTCATTGTTGACGTGGCCCATTTCATCATAGATCCGCGAACCCGTGAGGATATGCGATGACGATATCGCTGTCGGCGCCGAGGAAGATTTTTGGCGCGCTTCCTGCTTTCTTTAGGATTAGACCCGGGTTGGCCGTCGCTGTGACTTTCCTTGCCCTTATAGCCGTTCTTGCGGCATCGGCCTCCCTATTGCCGCATGATGCCTATCGGCAGGACCTGCTTCACAGAAATTCGCCGCCCAGTCTGAAACATCTGTTTGGCACGGACGAACTGGGCCGAGACATGCTGGCGCGCCTTGCGGTCGGTGCACGTGTGTCTCTTCTTGTCGCCGCGACATCCACCATTGCGGCGGTTCTGATCGGGATCGCGGTGGGTGCTACTGCGGGATACAAACGGGGTTGGGTCGACAGTCTCGCCATGCGCTTCGTCGACAGCATGTATGCCTTTCCAGACACGTTGTTCGCAATATTGATTGCCGGGATTGTGAAAGGGCAGTTAAGCAACAATTCGACCGTTTTTCTCGCGCCCATTGTCACATTATACAAGTTGTCGGGGGGATTGTTCGGGGTTTTCCTAACGTTGAGTTTCACGTCTTGGCTCGTTTGCGCAAGACTCGTGCGTGCGGAAGTCACCGTGTTGAGGTCGGCGGAATATGTTTCCGCTGCCCGGCTGGCTGGCGCGTCCGATATGTTCGTGATGTTCCGTCACATCTTGCCGAACTGTCTGCCCGTGATCATTGTCGCGGCGTCGTTCGTTGTTCCAAGCGCCATTCTACTTGAGGCTGGTCTTAGCTTTCTCGGAATAGGCGTTGACCCGCCGACCCCAAGCTGGGGGACGATGATTGCATCAGGCGTGCGATCGATGCAGTCCTATCCTCATTTGCTCATAATGCCAGCCTTTGCGGTCGGGATCACCCTGCTTTCTATCAACGTAATTGGGGATGCCTTGCGGGAGCATTTTGATCCCTCCTTTACTGGCCGCCATGGAGCTGCGTCGTGACAGGTCTTTCAAGAAAGTCATCATCTGCTCAACCCAAAGACAATCTCTCGCCCGGCGACGTGGATACGGTGCTGGAAGCGCGAGACCTCCACGTCCTCTTCAGCAATGGTGTGCGAGCGGTGGACGGCGTTAGCCTCCAATTGCATCGCGGCGAAACCCTTGGGGTCGTTGGTGAAAGCGGCTGTGGAAAATCCACCCTGGGAAGAACATTATGCATGCTGCAAGTTCCGAGCAGCGGGAAAGTTCTTCTGAACGGCTCGACCATCAGTGACATGAAGGGCCGCAATCTGCGAGCTGCCAGAAAAAACCTTCAGATGGTTTTCCAGGATCCGTATAGCAGCCTCGACCCTAGGCAACGAGCGGGGCAGATAATCTCCGAACCGTTGCTTCTCGCTGGAGCCGCTAAAGCACAGCGTCAGGCGCGAACCTACGAACTTCTCGATCTCGTCTCGATCGGACCTTCGGGGTATTCTCGATTTCCCAGGGAGTTCAGTGGTGGGCAGCGACAGCGAATAGGCATCGCGCGATCGCTGGCAGCCAATCCGAAGGTCATAATTTGTGACGAACCTGTGAGTGCACTCGACGTGTCCGTCCAGGCGCAAATCGTTAACTTGCTAGTCTCGTTGCAAAAGAAGCTAAACCTAACCTACGTGTTCATATCCCACGACTTGGCCGTCGTCCGCCAAATGGCGTCCCGGGTGGCAGTCATGTATCTCGGGCGCATTGTTGAAATAGCATCTGCCGACTCGTTTTTTTCAGGGCCACGCCACCCTTACTCGGCAGCTCTATTATCCGCTGTGCCGTCGATGTCGATATCGGCCACT
This sequence comes from Ensifer sp. Root31, assembly GCF_001424825.1. Lineage (NCBI taxonomy): Bacteria > Pseudomonadati > Pseudomonadota > Alphaproteobacteria > Hyphomicrobiales > Rhizobiaceae > Ensifer > Ensifer sp. Root31. Next base: position 52,493 of record NZ_LMCO01000031.1, read on the forward strand.
AGGCGTAAACCGATCCCCCTGGCGGGCGATCCTCCTTCCCCAATTAATTTGCCGTCGGGTTGTCGATTTCATACGCGGTGTTGGCTCAAGGAAAAGCTCCACTCACCGGAGATCTGTTCGACGGTCGATCCGATGTTGGCGGGCGAAGGTAACCACCAAGCGGCTTGCCATTTCCAACACTCCGTTAATGCGAAGACGGGAGACTAGAATGCTCGATCAAGCGGCACATCCTACCGACCGTGGCGTCGTGCTTTCGGTACAAGACTTGTCTGTCGATATCGACAGCAAACACGGTCTTCTTCACGCGGTGAACGGCGTTTCTTTCCAAGTTCGCGAACGCGATCGGGTCGGCATTGTAGGGGAGTCCGGATGCGGAAAGTCAACATTAGCGCTTTCCATCATGAGGCTGCTCAGCCCGGGGGCAAAACCGGTTAGTGGCAGCATTCAGTTCTTGGGTGAAGATCTGTTGACCTTATCGGAAACCCAAATGCGTGAACTGCGAGGCAACGAGATCGGCATGGTCTTTCAAGACCCGGCTGCAAGTTTGAATCCAATGATGGCCGCAGGCCGCCAAGTCGCCGAAACGATCGAGGCACACAAAATTGTACCAAGGGGAACCGCGACCCGTGCAGCCGTCGATATGATGCGGTCCGTCCGAATTCCCGAGCCCACCATTCGTGCAGAACAATACCCACATCAGTTCTCCGGTGGCATGCGTCAGCGGATCGTTATCGCCATGGGGACCGTGAATAGGCCCAAGCTCATCATAGCAGATGAGCCGACGACTGCTCTTGATGTGACTGTCCAAGCGCAAATAATCGAGCTCCTTGAAGAGATGAACCAAGAAACCGGTTCGTCAATCGTATTCATCTCCCATAACATCGCACTGGTATCGGAGTTCTGCTCGCGTGTGATTGTGATGTATGCCGGAAGTATCGTTGAGGAGGGGCCGGTATCGGAGGTTTTTTCTGCGCCTTCTCATCCTTATACCTCGGCGCTTATCAAGTCCGTTCCACCGCTCGACGTGCGCCTAGAAAGTGGTCTGGTCTCAATTGAGGGACGGCCGCCGGATTTGGCGGACAAACAGATCGGATGTCCATTTTGTCCGCGATGCAGTTCCAAAATCGAAAAGTGCATTGATCAGCGTCCGCCTCTTACGGCGACGGGGTTACGGAAAGTGGCATGCTGGGTAGCCGATAAAGAGGAAGTTTTATTGGAGGCATGACCCCTCATAGGTCACTGCAGTCCCGCAAAGTTCGATGATTCCAATGATGAGCTCCATAACGGCCATGCTCATTAATTAGCCCACAGTGAAGGAAGAAAAGTGTCCAGAATTCGACCGGGTGATCAGGCCTTCGACTATGATTCCCTTTTTGGAACAGAAACTGAAATGCCCTATTCCGGCGCAAGGAGTTTCATGAGGCGACGCCAGACACGGCAGCTTGATGGCGTCGATTACGCCATCTTGGGTGTACCCTATGACCTTTCAACATCTGGAAGGCCGGGTGCACGACTGGGCCCGGATGCGTTGCGCAATGCCAGTTCGCAATTGGCTTGGGGCGAGGTCTGGCCTTGGGATTTCGACCCTTTTGATCGCCTCGCCGTTATCGATTATGGCGATGTTTTTTATCAACGGGGCCAGCCCGCTGAGATGCTCAAGAATGTCGAGCAACAAGCTAAATTAATCCTGGAAGCCGGAACACGATTGATCACGCTTGGAGGGGATCATTCAGTGACTTATCCTCTGCTGAAAGCGCATGCATCCGTTCACGGACCTGTGGCGCTTATCCAGTTCGATGCGCATCGAGACACCGCCAGGTCAGAGTATTTGGATCATGGCTCATTTGTACGATATGCCATGGATGAGAACATCATCAGCCCCCAGAACTCTATCCAGATCGGCATCCGTACTCATTACGCGATGGACGATGAGATCAACGTTATTTTCTGCCCGCGCGCGCGTGATCTCGGACCTCGAGGTTTGGTGGAAGAAATCAAGAAAACCGTGGGTGAAATGCCGTGCTACCTTACGTTCGACGTCGACAGCGTCGATCCGGCTTATGCGCCTGGCACGGGCACCCCCGTTGTCGATGGACTGTCGCCAAGAGATGTCATCGAGACGATCCGGGGCCTCTCGGACCTCAACATCGTTGGCATGGATGTTGTGGAGGTCTGCCCCCCGTTTGATCATTCCGAGATCACCGCTTTGTTGGGGGCGTCGATTATACTTGAACACCTCTGTGCGCAGGCAGCGCGGCGTGGCCCCTAGGTTCTGGTTTTAAGCCCGCCCTATCAGGGTCTCGCGATAACGTATGTGGTCGAACCGGAGAACCGTGTGACCGATATTTGTGAAGTACTGATCATCGGAGGGGGCACCGCCGGGCAGGGCAGGGTGGTTTTGGAATTCAAACCTCGCCTGCAATTGGGGAAATTGCAGCGGCACTTATCTGCGATTCCACGTGCATCCAGCCCCGCCTGTCAAAGATCGGGTTCGACGCCATGGATCCGAACCGATGCTGATAAGGCATTTCCAACTTGGGAACGAAAGACATGAAAATACTTGTGACGGTCAAGCGGGTGGTTGACTACAACGTCAAGATCCGGGTGAAGGCGGACGGCTCGGGTGTCGAGCTGACCAATGTGAAGATGTCGATGAACCCGTTCGACGAGATCTCGGTGGAAGAGGCGCTGCGGCTGAAGGAAGCCGGCAAGGCCGACGAGGTCGTGGTCGTCTCGGTCGGTCCGGCCAAGGCCGAGGAAACGCTGCGGACGGCGCTGGCCATGGGCGCCGACCGGGCGATCCTGGTCGAGACCGACGACGAGGTCGAACCGCTCACTGTTGCCAAGCTCGTCAAGGGTGTGGCCGAGGCGGAACAGCCGGGGCTGATCATCGTCGGCAAGCAGGCGATCGATGATGACTCGAACCAGACCGGCCAGATGCTGTCGGCGCTCTTGGGCTGGGCCCAGGGCACCTTTGCCTCCAAGGTCGAGATCGGTGACGGCAAGGCACCAGAGGGCATAGCAAGGGTGACGCGCGAGGTCGACGGCGGCCTGCAGACGATTGACATCAAGCTGCCGGCGGTGGTGACCACCGACCTGCGCCTGAACGAGCCGCGTTATGCCTCGCTTCCCAACATCATGAAGGCGAAGAAAAAGCCGCTCGACAAAAAGACCCCTGCCGACTTCGGCGTCGACACCACGGCGCGGCTGAAGGTGCTGAAGACCGAGGAGCCGGAAGGCCGCAAGGCCGGCATCAAGGTCAAGTCGGTGGCCGAGCT
>NZ_LMCO01000032.1:0-54033 GCF_001424825.1 Ensifer sp. Root31
CGCAGCTGGATGGGCACCGCCTTTGGCGGCGCCCGCGGCCGCACCGACGTGCCGAAGATTGTCGACTGGTACATGGAAGGCAAGATCGAGATCGATCCGATGATCACCCACACCTTGGCCCTCGAAGACATCAACAAGGGCTTCGAGCTGATGCACTCCGGCGAGAGCATCCGCAGCGTGGTTCTATTTTAGTCCAATGAAGGATCACGGTCGACCGGTCGGAATTCCATAAACCCCTCAGGGAATAGGGCAGCCCTCCACCTGTCCTATGCCGAGTTCCCGCTCGGCAAGCAGCGACCGCATTTGTGGTCGCCGCAACAAAATCGCGTAACAAAATCGCAGAATGCATCGACGGAACGCGGCGGTTGCAGCGATGGTGGCTTCCCCTGAGGGAGCATCAAAGCGGTGCCCTGCTCGGGTTGCACTCAGGATGAGAGCAGGCCGGTGTGGCTCCACCTAAGTTTGAGACACCGGCCTCTTCGCCTGGGACGGAAAAATTCACACGGCTGCAGCGTGGGCGCAATTTCGACCAAGCGCGAAGTTTGCATCGCCGCAGTTTTTCCAGAAGCTAAATTCTAAGCCGTCTTCTCAAGAAAGTCTGCCATCTCGGCGTTGTAGTAGACCTTGGTCCGTGGACCAGCAAGAATTGGGTCAATCATGCGGACGCACTCTTTGTAGTGCTCAGTCTTGCGATGGTCCTCCAGAGCCTCGGCCGATTGAAAGACTTCATAGATCAGGAACGTGTTTTCGTCCTGCGGATCGCGCAAAACATCGAAGCGCAGATTGCCGGGCTCGCGGCGTGTGCCCTCGTAGTTGATGCGAAAGGCTTGGAGAAATTCGGCCGCATGGCCTTCCTGGACCTTGATGCTGACCATCTGAATGAGCATGTCGTTTTCCTTGGTAAAGTTAGAGCGGCACGCTGGTGCGTGCGAAGAAAGGGTTTAGAGACCGGGAGCCTTCCACATGGCGGTGGTGACGCCTTCATCGACCAGTTGACGTTGAAGAGCGTAGGCTCGGGCCCAACGCTCGCCGGCATTGTCGTAGATCGCCTTGTGTTCGAGATTGGGTTCGAAGTGTCGGTCCCAACGAACCCAGCTTTCGGCGGCCTCGACGAAATTGCGGTGGAATCCAACGCCGATTGCCGCCGACGCGGCACAGCCGAGAGCAGTCGCCTCCTTGACGACGGGTGTTACCACCGGCAAGCCGGTTGCATCGGAGAGGATTTGTGACCAATGGGCGGACTTGGAGGCGCCGGCCGCAAAGACGATCTTGTCAGGTATTTTGCCGGAAAGTTTGAAAATGGCGGCAAGGTTGCGGGCCGCAACAATGGCGGCGTTTTCCTGCAGAGCGCGAAAGATTGCCGCCTTGCCGGATTTTTCCGGATCGATGGAGAGGTTCAGCAGTGACGGGGCCGCGTGATACCATTTTCCATAGTGCATCACGTCCGAGAACACCGGGATGATGCCGTACGCACCTGGAGGAACAAGGGCCGCCTTCTGCTCCAGCAAGCGATAGGCGTCGCCGCCGGGGCCGACGGTTATGATTTCCTCAGCGCCGAAGCTGTCGCGGAACCACCGCATCACGATGCCGACGAAGAAGCTGATTGCCTCGGCCTGGTTGAGACCCGTGACGACGTGGGGGTTGATACGCAAATCCATCGACGGATCCGTAACAGACGGCGCCACATTGACCACCTGCTGCCAGAAGGTGCCACCAAGCACCGCGCAGTCACCTTCGTTGACGATCCCGAGACCGGCGGCGCCGATCTGGCAGTCACCGCCACCCATGACGACCGGCGTGCCGGCGGCAAGACCGGTTTCTTGCGATGCCTGCGAAGTAACGCGGCCGATCACAGTGCCCGGCTCGGCACTCGGCGGGAAGATATCGTCACGCATACCGACCTTGGACATGGCATCCGGAAGCCAGTTGCGCGCCGCCAAGCTATAAAGACCGGTCGTGCCAGCGTTCGAGGGATCGCTCGCGATCACGCCTGAAAGCCGGGCGAGCACCCAGTCCGAAAGCATGCTGACGCGATGAACACGATCGTAGACGTCGGGAAGGTTGCGCTTCAGCCAGAGTAGACGGGGCAGGGCGCCCAGCGCAAAGGTTTGGCCGGATTGGGCATAGAGTTCCGCCTCAAGCTGCGGAAAGTCCTGCTTCAGGTCGCGAACCTCGTTGTTGGCGCGGCTGTCGACATTCGCGCAAGCCCAGATTTCGCGACCGTCGCGATCATAGGCGACAATGGCTTCGCGCATGCTGGTGGCACTGACGGCCGCAATATCGGCTGCCCGGATCCCCGCATCAGCAATGACGCGGCGGATCGCCCGCGCCAAAAGTGTCCAGTTGCCCGTAACATCGAAATCCATCGAGCCGGCAAAGCGCGGATCAGCCTTGTGCCACCACTCATGCTGGGCGCTGGCGAGCTGGTTGCCGTCGTGGTCGAAGATGACGGCGCGGCCGCTCCCCGTGCCAGCGTCGACGGCCAGGAGATATCTTGCGTTCATCGTGATGCTCAGTCCTTGATCTCGAGCAGGCCGGCTGCGGTGGTTTCATCGGTGATGAGGATACCGACGAATTTTCCCCGCAATGCAGAATGGATGGCTTGTACCTTTTGCAGGCCGCCTGCCGCGGCCACGACCTTTTCGGCGCGCGACAGGGTCGCGAGCTTCACCCCGATCACGCGATCGTGCAGCGGCAGATCGAGCACCTCGCCCTGTTCATTGTAGAACTGACAAAGGATGTCTCCGACTGCGCCCTTGCGGCGCAGCGGCTCCACTTCATCAGGGGTGACATAACCGGAGCGCACGACCGTCGAGGCAGGCGAAAGCTCGCCGATACCAACGAGCTGAAAGGATGCGTTGAGCGCCATGTCGAGCAGGTTGGCGACTGCCGGTTCAGAGGAGAGGTTGCTTGCAACCTGCGGGTCTCTGACGACAAGAGGGGCGGGGACGAGATGGACGCTGCTTCCCCAATTGGCGGTGCGCATACCGTCTACATAGGTTCCGACGCCGCCGGTGAGGCTGACAAGGCCGATATCGCGTTCATTGGCGAGATGGCCGAGCCGCTGAATCGTGTTGCTGACGGTGGCGCCCCAGCCAACCGCCAGGAGGTCGCCATGCTGCAGGCGCTGCATGAGGAACTGGGCGGCCGCCTGGCCCAGACGGTCGCTCGGATCCTGATCGGGCAGTTGCGGCACGACATAGGCCTCCAGCAATCCGTAGCGCTCCTTGATCTGACGTTCGAGTGCCAGACATCCCTGATAGCGCGAATTGATGCGCACCTGGATAATGCCCGAACGCCGACCGCTTTCCAGAAGACGCGACACCTTGATGCGCGACATGTTCAGCCGTTCGCCGATCTCGTTCTGAGTCAAGCCGTCATTGTAGTAATACCAGGCAATGCGGGTGAGGGTCTCCTCGTCCGCATCCGCGTAACTCCACTCGCCATTGTCCGAAGCCATGCGGCCCATTCCTTTGGGTTGTTGTGATCATTTGAATATTGCAAAAACATTTGATACGTCAACGGTGTTGAGTGCCGAAATAATTTATTGATCGGCAACCGACTGATATTGCGCGACTATTTGCGCGTCTGGTCCTCATGTAGTCATTTCCTTCTCCGTTCGACACAGATGACCATATTGACGGTGGTAGGGCATTATGATCACATGATGATAACAGAATACATTTGAACAGGTGGGGAATGGTGAAGGAACAAGCGGCCGGGAAGGTCGCCCTTCTAGAGGACATCTGGAAATCCTTTGGTGCGGTGCCGGTCTTAAAGGGCGTCTCGCTGGCGCTCGAAGCCGGAGAAGTGCACGCGCTTCTCGGAGGCAATGGCGCAGGCAAATCCAGTCTGATGAAGATTATGTCCGGAGTTATCCCGGCCAACTCCGGCCGCATCGAAATCAACGGCCGGACGTTGATGCATGCCTCGCCGGCTCTCGCCCAAGACCTCGGTCTCTATCTGGTGCCGCAGGAAGCGCATATCCTGCCAAACCAGACGGTTTTGGAAAATATCTGTCTGGGCTTGACGCTGTCACCACGCTCGCTGCGGCCTCGCGTCGAGGCGCTTGTTGCCGAGCTTGCCGTTGCGGTGGATCTCGATGCGCAGGCAGCATCGCTCGAGATCGCCGAACGGCAGATCGTCGAAATTCTGCGTGGCCTGGTGCGGGACGCGCGCGTCCTCATCCTCGACGAGCCAACCTCGGCTCTGACACCCTTCGAGTCGAGCGCACTTTTCGAACGTGTGCGAAAACTGCAGGGGCAGGGCGTCGGCATTTTCTTCATTTCCCACAAGCTGCGTGAAATCCGAGAAATCTGCAGCGCGATCAGCGTGCTTAGGGACGGTGTCATCGTGCTCTCGGGGCCGCTCGACGACCATACGGACGCCGAGATCGTGGAGGCAATGAGCCGTGTACCGCTTGCAGCCGGCAACGGACCCGCCAAGCTCGGGCGCAAGGTGGCGCAGATCGGTCAGCCGAGGCTCACGGTGCGCGGGCTGTCGGGAGAGGGCTTTCGCGACATCGACCTAGATGCCAGGGCAGGGGAGATCCTCGGTCTTGCCGGTGTCGTCGGTGCCGGGCGCACGGAGTTTGCCGAGACACTTTTCGGCTTGCGCAGACAAACCGCCGGGAGCGTGCATCTTGAAGGCAAGGAGCTGAAGAACCGGCAGCCACGGTCGTGCATCAATCACGGCCTCGTCTATCTGCCGGAAGACCGCCAGCAGAACGGCCTTTTCCTCGAAGCGCCGCTCTACTGGAATGTCTCGTCCTATCTTATCCATCGCCTGCCGTTTTTCCTGCGGCCGGGAATTGAACGCCGGATCTTCGACGGCTTTCGCGACAGCATGGGCATAAAATGCACCGGCGCCGGCCAGGCAGCGCGTGGCCTTTCCGGGGGCAACCAACAGAAGGTTCTCATGGCAAAATGCCTATCGGCGAAGCCGAAGGTGTTGATCCTCGACGAACCGACGCGCGGGGTGGACGTTGCCGCCCGCAACGACATCTACGGACTGATCCGCACGCTTGCCGGCGACGGCGTCGCCATCGTCCTCATATCCTCCGATTTTGACGAGATCGAGCAATTGGCCGATCGCGTTCAGGTCATGGCCTTTGGCCGACACGGCGGCGAACTCTCGGACGCGATCAGCGTGGATGCAATCGCCAGACTGGCCTTCGGCGCCTCGGAGGCTCACCATGCTTGATCTCTTCGCCCGGAACCGCGTTGTCACGCTCATCTTCATCCTGACCCTTGCCTACGCCGCAATCGGCGCAGCGGCGCCGGGCTATCTCTCCGGAGCAACGGTCTCGACCGTGCTGTCGAGCAGCCTGGTTTTGATGCTGATCTCGCTTGGCACCATGGTCGTTATCCTGACGCGCAACATCGATGTGTCGAGCGGCTCGGTGCTCGGTCTGAGTGCCGCAGTGCTTGGCCTCACGTTGAATGCGGGTCTCTGCCTGCCGCTCTCGATCGCCCTTTGTCTGCTCACCGGCGCGCTGGCAGGTGCGTTCAACGGGCTGATGGTCGCCTATCTCGGCATACCGTCGATCGTCGCCACCCTTGGTACGCTTGGTCTTTATCGCGGCGTCATGCTGGTCATGACCGGTGGACGCTGGATCGAGGACCTGCCGCAGGATCTGAAGGCGCTTTCCACCAATCTCGGCTTCGGTTTCTCAGCGCTGACAGTCGTCGTCGTTCTGCTAATCGTCACGCTCTGGATTTTCGTGCGCAAGACGCGTTTCGGCCGCTTCTTCTATGCGGTCGGCGACAACAAGGCGGCAGCGCACCACCTCGGCGTGCCGGTGCGGCGCGTCCAATTTGCCGCCTTCGTCGCGGCCGGATCTTGCGCCGCTCTGGCAGGCGTCGTCTTTGCCGCCCAGATCGGCTTCATTCCCAACCAGGCGGGCAACGGCATCGAACTCAAGGCGATCGCGGTCAACGTTCTCGGCGGTGTCAGCCTTCTCGGTGGCACCGGATCGGTCGCAGGCGTTGTCGCCGCCGTGATCTTCATCACCTCGATCGACAGCGCACTCGTCTTCCTGAAAATTCCCGCCTACTGGAACGACTTCATCGCCGGTGCGCTACTGCTCTCGGTACTCCTTCTCGATGGCCGCATTCGTCAACTTATCGATCGGCGCATTCGTGCCCGCCGCTACGCCATCCACGATCGTGCGCCCGCCCACGATACCAAGTCTACAACATCCAGGATCGCGGAGACGAGCCGATGAAAAAGTTGATCTTCCGCTGGGAGACCGCGTTGCTCGCCATGCTGGTGGCGGAGCTTGCAATCTTCGGCATCATCAATCCGCGCTTTCTCAATCCCGCGAACCTGATCTACGGCACCTCGGATTTCGTCCAGATCGGCATCGTCGCCTTGCCGTTGACTTTGGTGATCATCGCCGGCGGCATCGACGTCTCCTTCGCATCGGCCATCGGCCTTGCAGCAATTGTGTTCGGAGTCGCGACTTTCTACGCCGTACCGCTGCCGCTATCGATCCTGATATCGCTTGCGACCGGCGCGATTTGCGGCCTGTTCAACGCCAGCGTTATTCACCTGTCGAAGATCCAGCCTCTCGTTGTCACCCTCGGCAGCCTCTATCTGTTTCAGGGAACGGCGACCGTCGCTTCGGGCTTTGTCGGGGCTGGCGGTTACGAGGGGATCGGCAACTTCCCGGAAGCCTTCAATGGGTTCGGCTACGCACAACTGTTCGGGCTGCCCGCGACCCTTGCCGTATTTCTCGGGCTTGCATTCGTGCTCGTGGTGCTCCTGCATTTCACGCGCTTCGGCCGTGCCGTCTTTCTTGTTGGCCAATCGGAGAGTGCGGCTCGTTTCGCCGGTATTCCCGTGGCCACCATCCAGACCGTCACCTACGTCGTCACCGGACTTTGCGCCGCGGTGGCGGGGCTGGTGATGTCCGCCTATTTCGGCTCTGCGCGCGTCGATCTCGGAGCCGCGACGCTGCTTCCAGCCGTCACGGCGGCCGTGCTGGGTGGTGCGTCGATCTACGGCGGGCAGGGGTCCATTCTCGGCACGCTGATTGCCACATTCGTCATCGGCTACCTGCAGCAGGGCCTGCAGGCGAGCGGTGTTTCAAGCCAGATTTCCAGCGCACTTTCGGGAGGGTTGCTGGTTATAGCGGTCGCACTGCGCCACGGAAGCGCTTTGCTTTCCGATTTCGTCGCCGTTGCCCGGCAACAGAAGAGCCGGGCGGCTGTCACCTCAGGAGGAGAAAGAAAATGAACAACACAATCGTCAAAACCGCCGCCCTTGCGGCCAGCCTTCTTGCCGGCACCGTGCTTGCATCAGGTACGGCGCAGGCCGAATCCCAGATCGCCTTCATCCCCAAGCTAGTCGGTGTCGGCTTCTTTACCAGCGGTGGGGCCGGAGCGGTAAAGGCCGGCGAAGAGGTTGGCGCAAAGGTCACCTACGACGGTCCGACCGAGCCAAGCGTCTCCGGCCAAGTGCAGTTCATCAACAACTATGTGAACCAGGGCTACAACGCCATCATCGTTTCGTCCGTTTCGCCGGATGGACTTTGCCCGGCCCTGAAGCGTGCGATGGAGCGCGGTGTGCTGGTGATGACCTGGGATAGCGACGTCAATCCGGATTGCCGGAGCTACTACATCAATCAGGGCACGCCAGAACAACTCGGAGGTCTGCTTGTCGACATGGCCGGCGAGGGCGTGAAGAAGGAGAAGGCGAAGGTTGCCTTCTTCTATTCGAGCCCGACCGTCACCGACCAGAACGCCTGGGCGGAAGCTGCCAAGGCGAAGATCGCCAAGGAGCATCCCGGCTGGGAGATCGTCACCACGCAATATGGCTACAACGATGCGCAGAAGTCGCTGCAGACGGCAGAAAGCATCCTGCAGACTTACCCCGATCTCGACGCGATCATCGCGCCCGACGCCAACGCCTTGCCGGCCGCAGCCCAGGCCGCTGAAAACCTGAAGCGGGCAGATGGCGTCACGATCGTCGGGTTTTCGACACCGAACGTCATGCGGCCCTACATCGAGCGGGGCACGATCAAGCGGTTCGGTCTCTGGGATGTGACCCAGCAAGGCAAGATCTCGGTCTTCGTCGCGGACCACGTCTTGAAGAACGGTCCCATGAAGGTCGGTGACAAGCTGGAAGTCCCAGGCGTCGGCACGGTCGAAGTCTCGGCCAACAAGGTTCAAGGCTACGACTACGAGGCCGAAGGCAACGGTATCGTGCTGCTACCCGAGCGTACCGTCTTCACCAAGGATAATATCGGCAATTTCGACTTCTGATCTTGAAAACACCAGGCCGGGTGGCCTGCGAATGGCCGCCCGTTCTCACTTGATGAAAAATGGAAACCCATCATGAAAAGCCGCTGGGACGACATCGACGCCAACCGTTACGTGGAGGCCGCCCGGTCCGCTGGCCATAGCGAAGCGTTGGGGCTACGCATCTATACCTCGCGCATCATCGGTGGCGATCCGGACCTTGTGCTGCACGGCGGCGGCAATACATCGGTCAAAGTGACGGGCGAGGACGGCTGCGCGCTCATGCATATCAAGGGCAGCGGTTGGGATCTCGACACCATCGAGGCGCCTGGCCTGCCAGCGGTGCGATTGCCGGAGCTTCTGGCGGCGCGCGACGGGCTGAGGCTCTCCGATCCCGATATGGTCGCCTTGCTGCGCGCCAATCTGCTGGATGCCAGCGCGCCCAATCCTTCGGTCGAGGCGCTTTTGCATGCCTTCATCCCCCACGAATTCGTCGACCACACGCATGCAACCGCGATCCTGGCGCTAGCGGATCAACCTGGCATGCGCGATACCGTCGAACGTCTCTACAGCGGCCGCGTAGCCTTCGTGCCGTATGTGATGCCAGGTTTTGACCTATCAATTGACGGAGCTCGCATCTTTGATGCCCACCGCGATTGCGAGGGCCTCTGGCTGGAAAATCATGGCCTGTTCACTTTCGCCGGCACGGCGCGGGCGTCGTACGAATTGATGATCGAGTTTGTAACATTGGCCGAGGAGGAACTGGCGAGCAAAGGGATTAAACTGACCGGTCCGCAACAGAGCGACCGGAGTCCCGACGCCGCTCTGCAAACACGTCTCACCTCAGTGCTGACTGGCGAACGGTCCCCCTTTGCCCCCGGCGTTTCGCTGGATTATCGCTCAACGGAGGCAATACGTCAGCACGTGCGCAAGAGCAATGTCGAAGAGATTGCCCTTCGCGGCACCGTAACGCCCGATCACGTCATTCGCATCAAGCCTTGGCCGATGTTCATTGACGCAGGTGCGCGTGATCTCGAAATCGAACAGGCGCTGGAGAGTTACAAGGAGCGCTACCGCGCTTACTTCAATCGCCACGCCGCGCACTCAGCAGAGCCGAAAACCATGCTCGATCCCTATCCGCGTGTCGTGGTCGTGCGTGGAGAGGGCATGTTTAACATCGGCACCAACGTAAAGGCCGCCAAAATCGGCGGAGATCTTTGCGAGCAGGCGACACGTGCGATCAATGCTGCTGAGTCGTATGGCCGATTCACGCCAATTGGAGAGGCCGAGTTGTTCGCCATGGAGTACTGGGTTCTCGAACAGGCGAAACTGAAGGTCACTCAGGCAAACTGAGCCGGAAGACGGCAGCGGCGATTATGGCTGTATCGGCGCATGGCAACACAAGAATTGGCGCCGTTTTCCGCGTGGCTGCTTGACCGGGGATCGTCTCTAACCTGCGGGTATGCCGCATGCCATCGCCGCGCATCAACTGTTTTTTTACTTGAAGAATTCTTCGATATTGGCCGGAGTTTTTTGCCGGTTATGTTGGGTACGTTGCACCCAACTCCTTGGTCATGCTGGCGACGTGTTTTCGCGAGGCGGATTGCCAAACTCTAGTCCAGAAGCGACAAGCCACCCGACATTCGCGTGGTAGTTTTAGAAAAAAAACATGCTCCATAATGGGTCCGGTCTTTAACTTCGTCTTGTTGTCTCACGGACAGTCCCTATTACCTGCGACGACACGCCCTCTACTTCCTCACTGCCGATCTTCGGGGCGTACCTTGCCGATCTCCTGATTACCCCGCCGCAGAACTTGGAAGAGCATCTTTCGGCCTTGCTCCGTCAACAAGTCCGTACCCTCCTGCAGAGCCTCGCGCCATGCAGGTCCGCGCTCTTCGGCTTCTTCATATGCAAGTGCAAAGTCGGATGCCCGCCGCGTCTCGTAGAGAGCTTCAAAGAGGAGTTCGGCCTGTTTAAGGTCTTTGTCGCGCTTCAGAACGAAGTGGCCGTCCGTTCGGCGCTTGGTCGCAATGATAAGCTTGTGAACAGCGTACCGAGACGGCTCCGGAACATTAACCGGGATACCGCTCTTGTGCAGCAGCACCGTTCTCATCGGATCTCGGATGAGGAAGTCCAAGTAGCGCAGCGGGTCTGCGCTGGCACCGCCGAGAGCGGGCATCGTTGACGGCTGATCGCTATAGTCGTCGGAGCCGCGGTTGGAGGTCAGGAACTCCACCCTGTAGCCGCGCTTGGTTTGGAACGCACTCGACGCTGCCGATCCCGATCGATGCGGGACAGGCCGGAAGGTGGGATCGACCGAGCGCAGGAGATCGAGGATCGGGGGGAGGGAGTCTTCGACCTCCCGGCTGACGGCGTAGTCTTGAGCGATGTCTGCATCGCCAGTTACGATCGTCGCCATGGGCAGGCGCACGCCGAGGATGCCGCTGTAGGTCTGGAAGGCCACCGTGCCGATGAGGACGCCGCGGAGCCGAAACAGGCCTCCGGCTGCGAGCGCCTCGACGATATCGCCGGACATGGGGTCGGGCGCGATCATGCCTCCTTGCCGGGTCAGCGAGGCCACGATGCGCCTGCGATCCCGCAGACTGTCCTTGTCACGTTTGAAGTCCTCGACGCGCTGCGCGATCTCTTCATCGTCAGCAGGACCGACGTAGCGGCGCTTCTTGCCGCCCGAGCCATCCGGCATGTCGAAATACCAGTAGCGCTTGCCCTTGACCTCTGATGTGATGAAACGGCCCTCGGGCGGGAAGTCTGCTGTCCATGCCGCGTCCATAGTCCTCTGCGCCAGCTCAGCAAGCATCGTCTGGTACATGAGGTCGATGTTCTTCAACGTCATCTCCTACGAGTTGTGACCATTTATGCAAATATGGTCATAACAGAAAGGAGGCGGGAGGGGAACATGGGTTAGAAACGGTGTCGCGTGGATCGTCCTGCGGGGTTCGAAGACTGTGCATAATGCATGGGGCCGGCCACGTCGGCAATCATTCTTGACCATACGCTCGGGTGATCGCTTCTCCCCAGCGCGGCCGCCGGTATCATGGGCAGACGAGCATTATGCCCGTCTTGTTCTATTTTGGACGGCCTGGGATCGCACATGTGGCGGCTGGATTGCTAACCCTGTACGACGGTATCGAGGGCCAGCGTAAACCGGCTCCGGCGTATCCTCGGCTTGGTTTTTTCTTTCTCTCATGCTATATGTAGGTAATTGCTTACATTGAGGTCTACCGCACAACCCAGGCGTTGCTCAACAAGCGACTGAGATAACCCGTGGCCAAAACGAGATCGAGTGATCGCCGCATAATGTATACTCGCGGTCGCGCTGCGCACCCTGTTGACCGCCCGGAAAAGCCGAAAAGATGCAATAATACCTCGAAGCGTCGTCCGCTCACGCCGCCTGGTGGACGTTCCTTGTGAAGGCGTAGTCTATGCTTCGAGCACCAAAACTTTCGCTAAATCACTGAATTAATAGGGATGTTCTATGGATGTCCGCAGCTCGACCGTGACCCACGGCAACTTCGCCTCATGAAGGAGGCTCGCCGTTGCGAACTAAAGGTTGGAACGTCTCACTTCGAGGGCGTGACCGCCAAATTGCATTGTCGACATCATTTCCTACCAATTGGCCTCCTCACCGATCGACAGCGACCTCAAGGCGCGGAGAGGCCAGACGCGGCCTCGGCGAACATGCGGGCCGCAGATGGGGCCAAAATCTTGTAGAATCTTCATTGCACAACGGTCGGGGCTGTGAACGTATAGCCCACCCCATAGACCACTTTTATCGGCACATGCAGGTTGGTCTGCTCCCCTATCTTACGGCGAAGGCGGCTGACGACTGCATCCAGATGCCGGTTATCAAAATGGGTTCTGGGGCGGGCAAGGGTCTCCGCCAGTTCCTCGCGTCTGCAGATGCCACCGTCATGTTTGCAAAGCGTATTGACGAGCGCGAACTCGGTTGCCGTTAGCTTGAGCGAGCGTTGGTTGGGCGCAGTGAGAGTCCAATTTCTGCTGTCCAACGCCCATTTGCCTGCCCCGCCGTCCGCTAAATCACCTTGATCACCTGTTCGCCGCAGTAGGCTACGGATCGCTGCTTCGATCTCCCGCAAGGTGCTGTGCTTGACGAGATAAATGTCGGCTCCACTTTCAAAGCCGCGAATGCGGTCGTCACCGTCGCCAAGAGCTGTAAGCATGATGATGCCGCAGCGACCGGCCTCACGGATTTCGCTGGCCAGGTCGAAACCATTGCCATCAGGCAACCCGACATCGAGGATGATGACATCGGGCGGCTCATCATTTGCCAGTGTCTGCCGCAAACCTTCTGCTGTCGCAGTTCCTTCGGCCGTGAAACCGCACAATCCCAGAAAATCAACCAGATCCCTGCGCAGTCGCTGTTCGTCCTCGACGATCAAAATGCGGGTCAACCCATTATCTCCTCTTGCAGGGCGGGCTCTGTCGTTCCGCTCAAGATAGGCACACGCGCCACAGCCGCCGTTCCCCCTCCTTCACGGGGTAGCAGCTCCAATGTGCCGCTATGATAGGCCAGAAGCTTACGGGAAGAGTAAAGGCCAAGCCCGGTCCCGCTTCCGGCCTTGGCGTTGGAGGCTCGGAAGAAGCGGCGACCAATTTTGTGTGCCTCAGCTTTCGGTATACCGATACCGCGATCACACACTTGGATAACGACGAAGCCACTTGCCGACAGGGTATCAATATGAATGGACTGGTTCTCGGGCGAATATTTGAAGGCGTTGTCGATGAGATTGATGACGACGGTTGCCAGCATATCGGGATCGACGAAAACCGAAGTTGATTCCCCGTACGTTTTGAAATGCAATCGTTCCCCGCGCCCGGTCATTTCGAAATGGAACTGCACGTCGGTCATCAGAGATCCGATCTGCATCGATTGCGGTCGAAAGCCATTGTCTCGGTCGTTCGTCATGAAGCGATCAATAAGGGAGAACAGCCGGTCTAGCGCCTCGCCGATCCCGGTAAGCCGTTCCTTTGTTGCTTCACGCGATCTGTCACCGACCAGACCGATCATGTCGGCCGCATTACGGATGACCGCCAAGGGAGTGCGAAACTCGTGACTAACAATGCGCATGAAGTCCGCCTGCTCCTCACGAAGCGCGCGTTCGGTTTCAAGGCTGGTATTCAATTGGTTTTCAAGGCTCCTGCGTTCCACCACTTCCCGTAACAAAGCGTCGTTTTTCTCGCGTAGGGCCTCTGATAGTCGCGAACTGACCATGAAGAGGAGGCAGGCAAACAGAGCGATCAGAAACAGAACGCCCTGCAACAGGTACCAGGCGTTGCGATTGTCGAGGACCGTGATGTCTTGGGCGACGGCCGGGTTCCAGTACTCGATCGCGCTGTGAATTATACTGGCTGCGATATATTCGGCCAATACCGCAATGGTAATCCATCGCAAAAGCCAAGGCTGTGTCCGGTCATGCAGGAGCGCCACGGACATCAATGACATCATGATGATCGTGAAGAGGGTCGATGAGTGGATGCGGATGGCAATGTTGCCCGGATCGACGGCGAGGGCGATGCTCCAGGCCACAATCTGAAAAATGAGCAGCGAAATACCGATCCAGGTGTAGCGGGGTTGGCCAAGGAAGCGCGCCAGTCCTTCGGCGAGCAGGACCAGACCGAGTTTTATTACAGTGTTGTGCAACACGATCGACCATGCGGCAGGCTGCTCGCCTCTCAAGATCATCAAGAGAAGCCCTATGGCAATGGCGGTAAACCCCGCAGCAAGGAACTTGAGCTCGTAGAGATGACGCCATGCCAACCAGACGAAGATCCAGACGATCGCCTGCAGGCTGGCAGTCGCCAGATTGACGACCAGGACTGTCTTGAGGTCAAGCATTCTTGAGCATTTGTACGGTGTCCCCTGCTGCTTCAAGTCACGCGATCATGCAACCTATAGCTGGCAGGAGTCCAGCGCAGGCGCAAGAACAATCAAGTGATGCAAGAATTTACAAGAGTTCAGCTGAATTGATCGATTGATGTTTTTGTCTGTCATCGATCGCAAATCCCAAGAGCTCTGCATGAAGCGTCGGCTGTAGGATTTGGTCAGAATTGAATCGTTTTGTTCGGTTGAATCTCCGGCATTTGTCGCTTTATCGTTCGCATGGTTGTGGCCTTGCCGTTTTGGTTGAAGGAAGTCGCGTCGAGGATTTCGCGCAGATTGCGCATGCGACGAAGCTTGTCTCAAGGTCGGCAGGTCTTGTTCGCTTCACTTTTGGGGGCTCATCGCATGAAGCATGTCGCACGCACCGGTAAGACCCGGCAAGGATCGTCGCACCCTTCATCCAGGCGCAGCGACCAGGCTGCAGTCCTGTCCGACCGAAACGCATCGCGTTTAGTAATAATGTTGGCCTTGGGTCTCGGCGGCGCGGCCGTGGCCGACAATGCGTACGCGGGCTGCACCGGCTCCGCGACCCAGTCAATCGGCCAGGTCGACTATGGATATACGTGGTCCGCCTGCTGGGGCGACAGTGGTGTCGATCACAACGATGAGAAGGACGGTGACCCAGGAGCGAATATAACGATCAACACCCAAGCCTCGTACACGGCCGGCGCAAGCCTCCCTTACACAGTGCCGTGGGAATCCGTCGGCGGCGTCATCATGACCTATACAATGGGTGGCGCCGGCGTCGACGAGGGAAGCGCCGGTGCCGGGGGGGCCGTGACGATCACCAGTTACGGCCCCATAACCCTCACGAGCTCGACAGATCCAGGCTCGATCGGCAGCTTGATTTCGGCAACGAGCTTCGGCGGCGACGGGGATGGGGATAACGACAACTACAAATCCAGCGGCGGGGCCGGGGGGGCGGGAGGCGCGATAACGATCACCAACTACGGGGCGCTGACCGTAGAATCGCTCAACTCGAATACGGCCAGAGGTATGACCGGCATCTTTGCCGTGAGCAAGGGCGGCAGCGGCGGCGAACAGAATAGCGGTGCGGCGGGCGACCAAGTGGGTGGCAACGGCGGCAGCGGCGGTACCATCAAAATCTCTAACACCGGACAGGTGAATCTCGGCAGTGGGACAAACCCGCTGAGCGGACTGGACTATGTCTGGGGCCTTGCCGCCGAGTCCACCGGCCAGGCAGGCGGCCACGATAACGGTGCGGGCGGCGCGGGCGGCTTCATCGATATCGAAATCGGTTCCTCCGGCAATACATCCGCCGGCGCGATCGGCATCTACGCGAACGACGCCGACAGCGTGCGCGGCATCTATGCGCTGAGCCAGGGCAGCAACGGCACAGCTTCGCAAGACAGCTCCGATGAAGGCGGCACCGGGGGCGGCGGCTCGGTCATAAATGTCGACACGTATGCCGACATGAAAATCGTCGCGACCGGCAAGGTGAATGACCTGTCAGGTGGCGTCGTTGCCGTTACCCAGGGTGGCGAAGGCGGCGACGGCTGGAGCTCAAACGTCGCGGGCGCCGGTGGCGAGGGCGGCAGGCCAGAAAGTGGAATAGCGGCGACGACCGTGACGGTCCATTCAGGCACCATTTCGACCCAAGGCGACTATCTTGGTGGCGTGATCGCATTGAGCCAGGGTGGCCGCGGTGGCGACGGCCAGGCCGGCGAGAAGGACAGCTCCGGCGGCCGCGGCGGAAGCGGTGGGCAAATCCAGTTGAACCTGTCCGGCGGTAGCGTTGAGACGCAGGGCAGCTACGCCTATGGCTTGCTGGGCCAGAGCATTGGCGGCCAAGGTGGCAATGGCGGCGACGACACCGCCGTTGTCGGCACGAGCGGCGGGGGCGGCTATGGCGGCAATGCCGGCAGCGTAGGCGTCTTTTCGAGCGGGGCTTCGAAGATCACGACGACTGGAGATTACTCGGCCGCCATTACTCTGCATTCCATCGGCGGCGGTGGCGGCACCGGCGGCAACTTCACCGACGTGCTCGGGGGTGGCGCGGGCAATGGCGGCAATGGTGGCAGTGGAAACACGGCTATCGTCAACAACAACGCGGCGATCGCCACCTCGGGCGGGCATTCCTATGGCATCCTGGTGCAGTCGATCGGCGGCAGCGGCGGCACTGGCGGCATCGCCGACGGGCTGACGCTCGAGCTGGGTGGCAATGGGGGCGACGGCGGGCAGGCCGAAACGGCCAGTGTCCAGAATTCCGGCGCGATCACCACCTCCGGCTATTCGGCGCACGGCATCATTGCGCAGTCGATCAGCGGCGGCGGCGGCGCCGCCGGTATGGCGGGCGGCATCCTGTCGATCGGCGGTTCCGGCGGTAGCGGCAACTATGCCAGCACTGCCGAGGTCCAGAGCTCGGGCGCCATCAGTACGGCCGGCGACGCAGCGATCGGCATCATGGCACAGTCGATCGGCGGCGGCGGTGGTTCGGGCGGCGGTGCGAAGGGCATCGCGACCGTCGGAGGTTCGGGCGGGGCTGGCGGCTCCGGCAGCCATGCAAACGTATTGCTGACTGGCGGTTCGGTCACCACGCAGGGTGAGATGTCGCATGCGATCATGGCGCAATCGGTCGGCGGCGGCGGCGGCAATGGCGGCAATGTGATCGACCTGTCAGTCGGTGTTCCGGCACTAGGTGTCGGCGGCACCGCCTCGGGGGGTGGTAGCGGCGGATGGGTCTGCGTCACCAATGAAAATTCCGGCGGCGATTGTTCTACAGGCTCTGGAACGCAGGCAGTTGCCATCGCGACAGAAGGCTCCGGTGCGCTCGGCATACTCGCGCAGTCGATCGGCGGCGGCGGCGGTAATGGAGGCAACGCCACGGGCGGCGATGCCGGGCTCGGCAGCTTCCAGATCGGCGGCGGCGGCGGTGGCGGCGGCTACGCAAACACCGTGACCGTCGGCTTCCAGGGACTGAACCTGACGACCCAGGGCTCGCACGCGGCGGGCATCGTGGCGCAGTCGATCGGCGGCGGCGGCGGTACGGGCGGTTCCGCCAGTTCCTATTCCGCAGGTATCGGCTTCACGGCGTCGGTGGCTGTCGGCGGCACCGGTGGTTCCGGCGGCGCCGGCGGCGAGGTCTCTATTGACCTGACCGACAGCATTATCAAGACCGGGCAGGGCGGCGGCGGTGTGACCGACGCGATCGGCGTGCTCGCTCAGTCGATTGGCGGCGGTGGCGGCAGCGGCGGCTCCTCGGTTGCCGACGCGCTCACCGTGGCGGTGCCGACCGGCGAAGACGTCTCCCTGGCGATGAGCGTCTCCACGGCCGTCGGCGGCAGCGGCGGATCGGGCGGGACTGCTGAGGAAGTGTCGCTGACGCTG
This sequence comes from Ensifer sp. Root31, assembly GCF_001424825.1. Lineage (NCBI taxonomy): Bacteria > Pseudomonadati > Pseudomonadota > Alphaproteobacteria > Hyphomicrobiales > Rhizobiaceae > Ensifer > Ensifer sp. Root31. The sequence continues at coordinate 17,515 of NZ_LMCO01000032.1, forward strand.
GACGGCAGCTCCGCGGTCTCCACGAAAGGTGCTTCGTCGCATGGCCTTGTGGCGCAATCGATCGGCGGCGGCGGCGGCAATGGCGGCAGTGCGTCGTCGATGGCCGCGACCGTCGGCACGGTGGACACCGTCAGCGCCGACATCGGTGTCTCGGTCGGCGGCTCCGGCGGCAGCGGCGGCAATGGCGGTATCGTCAAGGTCGATCTCAACGACAGCGCCTCCGTGACGACAGCCGGCGATTATGCCAATGCGATCGTGGTGCAGTCGATCGGCGGCGGCGGCGGCAATGGGGGCGTCGGCAGCGTCAACAGCAAGCAGATCGGTAGCGGCTTCAACCTGGCGGCAAATGTAGGGGTCGGCGGCTCCGGCAGCGGCGGCGCCAGCGGCGGAAACACGACCGTGGACCTCGAGAGCGGCACCAGCTTGCAGACCAGCGGGTCCGGTGCTCGCGGTGTGCTCATCCAGTCGATCGGTGGCGGCGGCGGTACTTCGCAAGGTGTTAGCGTCGGGCTGTCGGCCAGCGCCGACCTGCCCGGCGGCGAGGAAGCCGAAGATTCCGAAGGGGGTAGCGGTGCTTTCTCCGCATCTGTCGGCGTTTCCGTTGGCCGGACTGGCGGCAGTGGCGGGACGGCGGGCACGGCCACCGTCACCACCAGGGGTAAAATCAATACCTCTGGCGCAGATGCGGACGGGGTGCTCGCGCAGTCGATCGGCGGTGGCGGCGGGCTAGGAGGCTCGGTGGGGCAGGCTACTTCTGACGATTCCGAGCCGCTCGACGACGCGGGTGACAGCGAATGCGCCAGCGAAGACGGCAATGGATATGGCTACTGCTTCAACGTCAGTGTGGGCGCTACCATTGACGACGGTGGAAGTGGCGGCACGGCCGCCAATGGCAACACAGTCACGCTGACGCATGGCGGCCACATTGCCACCATGGGCGACTGGGCAGACGGCATCGTCGCCCAATCGATCGGCGGCGGTGGCGGTGCCGGTGGCACATCCACCGCATCCGGCAGCCAGGCGACGGCCAACATCACCGTGGGTGTTGGCGGGAGCGGCGGTGCGGGCGGTAATGGCGGCTCGGTCGACATCACCTTCGACAGCGACCACGGCACCGCCGGCATCAGTACCGCTGGATATAGCGCCTACGGTGTGCTGCTGCAGTCGATCGGCGGCGGCGGCGGCCAGGGCGGCGATGGGTCCGACAAGGCGGCAGGCAAGATCACCGTTGGCGGCGGTTTCGGCGGCAGCGGCGGCGCCGGCGGCAGCGGGGGCAAAATTACGGTCGGTGCGGGAAGCTGGCTCGCCCTCCAGACCAACGGCGACGATTCGATAGGCCTCCTGGCCCAATCGATTGGCGGCGGCGGTGGTGTCGGCGGCGCCGGAAGCACCAAGGCGGCCGAAGAGGATAACAGCCATGCGATCGATCTTGTTGTGGGCGGCAGCGGTGGCGTCGGTGGCAGCGGCGGCGAAATCGACCTGAACTATGGCGGCGGCGTAGACACCTATGGCGATCGGGCCCATGGCATTGTCGCGCAGTCGATCGGCGGCGGTGGCGGCATCGGCGGCGCCGGCGAGGCCGACAGCATCGGCTCGCTCGTGGTCGGTGGCTCGGGCGGTGGAACAATAAACGGCGGCGCCGTCACGGTCGATCTGACCAACGGCAGCACGATTCATACGCGAGGTCTGGCCGCCCATGGCCTCGTGGCCCAGTCGATCGGCGGCGGTGGTGGTATTGGAGGCACCGCCTCGGGTGCTCCGCTCTCCTCCAAGGGCAACAGTCCCGGCAGCACCGGTGACGGCGACGATGTCTCCGTGTCTGTTGACGGCAACATTACCACGTCGGGCGACTACGCCTACGGCATCCTGGCCCAGTCGATCGGCGGCGGCGGCGGTTTCGGTGGCAACGCGACTAGTGCTTTCATCGGCTCCAACGGCAATCTCTCGTCGGCCGGCAAAAGCGGCGATGTGACGGTCACCCTCGATGCTGGCAGGGCTATCCAGGCGACCGGCAAAGACTCGATCGGCATATTCGCGCAGAGCGATGCAGGGACGGACAACAACGGCAAGATCAATGTGACCGTCAATGGTTCCGTCACCGGCGGCTCCGACAACGGCGCCGGCGTCTGGGTTTCGGCCGGGAAATACAACATGGTGACCGTCAATTCCGGAGGCAGCGTCTCTGCTGCTTCAGGCCTTGCCGTTAACTATACCGTCGGCAGAAGCTCGCCCGCCGGCAGCACCCTGACCGTGCTTAACTCCGGCACGATCAGCGGCAGCGTGAGAGGGGATCTCGTCGACAGCAAAGTCGTCTCCAACGACGACGACAACGTGCCGATGGCCCGTTTCGGCAGCGGCATGGCCGTCTCCGTGATCAATGAGGCCGGTGGCCTGCTGACGGATGCGGAGATTTATGAGGCTGACGTGATGAATCATGGCAGGCTGATGATCGGTCATTCCGGCGGCATCGACGCCACCAGAATCACTGGCGACCTCACGCAGGACGCGGGTGGCATACTGGAGCTCACCGCCGACTTCGCTGGCTCGCGCATGGATCGGTTGACCATCGACGGTGACGCTACGCTGGACGGCAAGTTCGCGGTGAACGCCATCAGCGTCCTGCCCGACATCAGTCTGCCGTTCCTCACCGTCGGAGGCACCCTCGACCATTCGCTGAGTGCCCAGTCGGCAATCTTCGACTATGCCATCACCCAGGCAGGAAACGAGCTGTCGGTTTCGGCGGAGTCGGCCCACTTCGCCGAGCCCGGCGTCGCGCTAAACGACGGCCAGGACAGCGTCGCAGGTCACCTGCAGGAAATCTGGGATGCCGGCGGTGGCTCCTATGGCACGCTGTTCGGCACGCTCGGCTCTCTCGCCGACGGCGATGCGGGCAGCTATGGAGCAGCTCTGTCGGACATGTCGCCCGGTGTCTCCGGTGCGGCTGCGTCCGGGAGCATCGCCATGACGCAGCAGCACCTCGACCTGTTGCTGAGCTGCCCCATGTTTGCCGCGGGCACCTCGTTCCTGACGGAGACGGAGTGTGGTTGGGCTCAGGCCGGCGCACAGACGCTCGACCAGAAGACCAGTGCCAGCGTGTCGGGCTTCGACACCACGACCTATGCCCTGCAAGCCGGCGCCCAGGTCGAGGTGTCGCCGAACTGGTTCGTCGGCTTGGCTGGCGGCTATGACCGCAGTTCCATCAGCGGCGACGACGGCCGGGTCAACGCCAACGGCGACATCCTCTACGGCGGCGTTTCCCTGAAGCACCAGAGCGGCCCCTGGTTACTGTCGGGTGCCGTTGCCGGCAGCTACGGTTGGTACGACAATACGCGCACGATCCGGATTCCTGATTTCGCCAGCCAGGCCGAAGGCGACCCAGAGGTTTACAATGTCAGCACCCGCGTGCGCGCAGCCTATACCTTCGCGCAGGATCCTTACTATGTGCGGCCTCTGGTGGACTTTGACCTGATTTATTCGCATGCCAATGGCTATCGCGAGTCGGGAGCCGGCGCCCTCGACCTCCTGGTCGATGATGTCGGCCAATGGAGCCTCCACGCCACTCCGGCCATTGAACTCGGTACGCGTGTTGACGTTAACGAGACAACGGTCATGCGGGCATTCGCGGCCGCCGGAGTGAGCTTCAGCAGCGCCGATAGCTGGGATACGTCTGCACGGCTGGCCAACGCGCCCGCCGGGATAGGCACGTTCGGCAGTGAGGTGCCGCTGGCCGCCGTGGTGGGGCGGCTGACCGCTGGCGTTGATCTGGCGAGCGACAACGGCTTCAGTTTGCGCTTGAACTACCAAGGCTCGTTTTCCGACACCTACACGAGCCACGGCGGCGCGTTGCGCCTCAGTTATAAGTTCTGAGAGGAGACAGGGGGCCTTGAGACAGTGCTTATCACCGAGGTTCCGGTCGAACCGGACAATCTTCGCTACCGTCTGCCTGCTGGTCCTGGCCATTGGTCAAACGTTCGCACAAGAGCACGCCACGCTCCCGGGCGGTGCGTCCTCTCTGCAGGAAACCTACGCGGACTGGATGGTTAGCTGCGTCCAGAGGAAGAACAGGCATTGTCTTCTCATGCAGCAACAGACACAGCAGAACGGACAGCGGCTTTTGGCCATCGAGATGGCAGCCGGTGGCGATGGGAAGACTGCGACGGGTACACTTGTTCTGCCCTTCGGGCTCGCACTTGATGCCGGCGTATCGCTTCAGGTCGATGAGAAGTCTTCGGAGGCACCTGTGCGTTTTAGCACCTGCGTCCCCGCCGGATGCGTTGTGCCGCTTAGCTTCGACGGCGCAGCCGTTGCCGAGCTGCGGACTGGAGCGGTGCTCAAGATGATGGCCAAGGCTGCCAAGACCAACGAACCTATCTCGTTGTCGGCTTCCCTGAAAGGCTTTTCCGCTGCCTTCGATCGGGTGACAGCCCTGATGATGAAATGACACCTGGGGTGCGTCGTCGGCGCGAACCGTCTTGCTCCATCTTGTTACAGCTTGCTTCCAATCGTCCGGCGGATAATGATGTGCACGTTGAACAAATTCATTACCAAAACCATCAAATGGTTTCTCATTGTTTTCGGTTTGGCGACCTGTGGGACACTGCCGTTCGCGCTCGACATCAAACTCATCACACCGATGCTCGGTGGACTTGTCGATTTCACCCCTTCCAGCGTACCGGCTCTGCGACACTGGGGCATCATGATCTTCGGAATTGGCGCACTGATGGTGGTCGCGGGGTTCCGTCCGTGGTTACGATTTGAGACCATGGTGTTCAGCACCTTCGAGAAGGCATTTATGGTCTATCTGTATTTAACCAATCTCGGGGAGCCTTGGATAGCAGGTTATTTTGCTGCCTTCCTTGTCGATTTCACCATCGTCGCATATGGCGTGCTGTACTTCATCAGCGCCGAGGGCCGGCCCAGCCGCTGGACCGTGAGGAGATTGGTCTGCCCCCTGAAAAGTGGTCCTTCTTGAAGTATGGCTTATAAGCCGCAGAAGGACATTCAAACCGCGGCGAAAAGACGCGAGGCGGAAATCACGAAGCATTGTCAGACATGCACTGTTCTTGTGAGGCGGCATTGACCGCCAGCATCAAACCGCTCGCCCTCAAATATAGCCGATATGGCTTTCGCCGCATCAAGGCGAATGCTGCGCCAGGCAGCTGGATTGTGAACTTCAAGCTCAAGGTCCCGGCGGGTCTACTATCAGCTTTATGATGGGCGTTCCGCCGTGACTACATCTACCGCTGTCCAAAGCTTGATGCATCGCAGTTCAATTTGTTTCTGAGAGGTACGCATGCACCCACCACCTATCGTTACAGACCATGCCTCTGTCATACAAACATCCCTTGCGCCGGTGTTTTTGTTGGCTGGTACCGCAGGCTTTGTCAGTATCTACACCACCCGCCTCGGGAGAGTTTCGGACCGGCTGAACGAAGTCGCGGATAGGGGTAAGCAAAGCAAGTTGTTTCGCATGCAGCTCGCGTATTTGCGGCGAAGGGCACTTGCTCTGGAGGTCGCGGTCGTGCTTGGGGTGATGGCCGGCATTTGCACGGGCTGCGCAATCCTTAATCTACTTGCTGGCGCTCTTGCCCTCGGACTGCGCCAAGAAAATCTCTTTTGGTTGTTTGGTGGTGCCATCGTCTCGCTCACCGGATCGCTTGTCGCATTCTTGTTTGAATTGCTCACCGCCGGACGGAACTTGTTGCGGCAAATACGAATGGACCAAGTTCCAATGGAGCAAGACTGACCACGGATCTCCTTCGGCCGGGCTGACCCAGTTCGGTTACTTTTTCTTCATCGCGCCCGAGAGGCCCGTTGTCAGCTTGAAATCGATCATCTCCTGTGCCGAAACATACTGAAGTTTGTCGGGCGGAGTTTCGAGAGCTTTGATCCATAGTCCGGCGTCGATCCCCATTTCTTCGAGATGCCGTGTGATCCGCGCTGTGGTTAATTGGGTGGACGACATCGCCTGATCTGCCGTTGTCCGATCAGTGCTGGCATTGGACAACTGATGCACGCCGACGACCGCTTCCGGTTCGGCCAATCGTCGCACGCCGCCGGCAAAGACAATCGGGCAGGAGGACGCGCAAAGAGCCCCTGACGCCACACGGGTATCAAGTCCCTTCTCACGGATCAGCTTGGAAATTGCCAATGCATCGTCAACCGATCCCCCTGGGGAATTGAGAGACACCGTTTTCACGTATTCGCCGCGCTGTTCAATTTCGCGGACGAACCGCTCGCCCGCGCCAATGTCGAATGTGCCTTCAGCGAGTAGAACTCCATCACGCTGGAGTTCCAGCTTCATGGGCTGGCGCAACACTTCATGTGAGCTTAGCAGTTCAACCGGCGGACCATCGCGTCCGGTCCCGCCTGGAGCCGGGAGAAGGATTGGCCAACGAGCCGGATCAATGATTGGTTCCTCGGCATTCCGTTCCCATAGAGAACGCATATCGATCACGAGGAATATCGCTGTGGCCGCTAACAGACTGAAGAACGTCCCGCGCATCCAGACGCCGTCATCGACCCGCGCCAGTATTTTGAGCCCTTCATCGATCCTCATGAGACCGGTCCTTTGCGCGCCCCCGCGGGTCGAGGTTGGTGATGTTGGCGGTGTCCTCAACCTTGCAATCAGCGTCCGCGAACTCCACCACTTTTTCAAGATCAACGCCGTTTGGGCTTATCGCGCGCTGGACTTCCAGCGCCATCAGAAGTTCGGCGGCCGTTATGCGTTCAGCGAACGGCATCGCCTCCTCCTGTTTGCGGATCGCGCCATGTACGACTGCCAGGATGAAGACCAGTACCCCGGGAAGAAGGTCGATAGAAATGGCACCGGCCCAAGCCGGTATGAAATCGGACGCGTAACGCAAGACTGCCTCCGCAGAAGATAACGGGACAAACCGGCGTTCCTGGACGTTTGCCCGGGAAAGGATTTCATCGGCCGATTCCGACAGTACTTTCGACTGCGCAGCTACAGAGGCGCGCACTGTTTCCATCACCCGGTCTTGGCGGTTGACAAGATCGGCGTCTCCGCCATCGGCGATCGGTGCGATGAAGCCCAGGGACAGATCATCGGCGGCGCGGCGGATGGAAGGAGCAATCGACGTTTGCCCGAGAGACGCTATGACGCCCGTGAGCGCGACCACTTCAGAGGAGAACTGGTCAGCGCGCGGTTCGATTGCGCCGGGCGCGGAAACAAGCGTGCGCATGGTTTCGAGCCGCTTCTGCCCGTCATCGAACAACGCTGTCACCTGCTCACGGGAGGCATTGATGCCGTTCTCGAGTTCCTTCATCTGTGCGGACATTTGCGACAAAAGCTGCACGACGCTTCCGGATCCGGTCGTGCCTGTGAGCGCTCCCGACTGACGCTCCGATGCGGCAAGCTGCGAAAACCGCTCGGACGCACGCTGGATATCGGGCAGCAGGCTTTGAGCGGCTAGAGCGTTCTGATGCGCCTGATCGAGGTCCGCAGTGTAGCCCTCCACCGTTTCGGCAAGGTGCTGTTCCAATGCCGCCGAGCCGGCGAGCGCCGCTGCGTTGAGCCAGCTCGACATGGCCATAATCATGGCAGCACCCATGGCCATGACGCCAAGCATCGCGGCTCTACCCGTATGCGTGGTCACGTGCGGATAGAAGCGGGCCATGTAAGACCAGAACGCGTAGATTCCGACCGAAACCGACGCTGAATAAATGATAGCCGCAAAGAAGACCGCCGTTGCCGATCCATCGAGGATGCTGCGCACACCGAGATATGTGTAAACGCCGGACGCAAGCGCAAGCACCGCAACCGCGAAACGCGTCATCGTTTCAACGGCAGCGACCCCCTCATGCAGTCGCTGGGATGCGCCGGTAGCCATGAGCAGGATCTCCGAGAAAGGAAACTATTCCTTAACAAGGGATGATGAACGAGGCGGAATCAAGGCCCACCGTCCGCAGCGCCCGTTCCGTTCCCTCTCAAAAGAATGAGAAGAATGTCGAAGCGCCATTTTGGATCCGGAACCTTGTGGACGCTGATGGCGTCTACACGGAGGCGCGCCAGCTTCAATTGTTGAAGACTTTTGCCCGCGCATGCAGTTTAACGGTGTTTCGGTCCTCGAACAGGATCGATGATGTGGCGCTGTAGTGCTGACCCGAGATAACGAGCTTTGCGCTTGGAAGGGTTTCGACTGGCAACGACGGGTCGGCGACCCAGCGCTGGCGATCCACGAGGATATTGTTTACGCGTTCTCAGCGCCCAACAATGATCCAGTCAACTGAAAATGGAGACCTTCGGGATTATACGAGGACTTCGCTTCCCCAAAAAAATACGTGGCAACGATCTTGTTCGCGAGTATCGAGCCAAACCCGGTTCTCTGCGGCGCGCATACTCTAGGTCCGCCAGCCTCGCGCCAGGTAAAAAAGAACCCTTTATCCCCGTCGGTCGACCAGACGACTTCGACGTGACCTTCATCGGTAGAAAGCGAACCGTACTTCACCGCATTCGTCGCTAGCTCGTAGATTGCCAGTGAAATGCCTGTGGCTTGCTGTGCTGACAGCTGAAGGTCTGGACCAGACATGGTTATTCGATCCGGACGGTCGATGTGCGGAGCGATGGCTTGTGAAATCACCTCGGCGATCTGCGCGCCGTCCTCTTCTGATAAGAGGTCCTGCGCCTTGACCAGAGTGCTGATCCGGCTGGTGATGGTTTCTCGCGCGTGATCAAGGCTGTTGGCATTTCTCAAAGATGCACTGACCACCGCGTTCACGATGGCCATCGTATTCTTAACGCGGTGCAGCAACTCCCGGCGCAGGACGAGTTCAGTCTCTCTTGCGCGCACAGTAGCCGTTGTCTCTGTAACCGTGTCGATCAGACCAGCGATTTTCCCATCATCATCGCGAAGCGGCGCGTAGCAGAACGTGAAAAAAGCTAATTCGTCGAAGCCATCACGATTGATCGTCAGCGGGTAATTCTCGATGTACGTCGCTTCCCCGGCATAAGCCTTTTCTGCAATCGGCCCTATACGGTCCCAAGCTTCCGACCACACGTCCGCGAACGACCTGCCGAGAGCGGGCGGTTTCGCACCGAGGATCGGTAGGAATGCGTCGTTGTGAATCGTGGTGAAGTCAGGACCCCAGACGATCGCCTGGGGGAACTCAGAGCCGAGGATCATTTCGACGATTGTTCTGAGGGAAACTGGCCATTCGCGGATGGGGCCGAGTGGGGTTAGCGACCAATCGTGTTGTCTGATCGCTCTGCCCATTCTGGTATCGCCCCATGCATCCATTCGGATTCCCCTCAGTCCCGGCAAGGAATTTTCGCTTGGCTAGTTGCGCCACCTTTTCATGACGACGATAGCGGTCGTCAACGCCAGCATCGAAATTGCTCCCAAACAACCATTCCTTGGGTCGCAAGCCATAGATAAGCGCGCCCTAGGTTTGATGCCAGGGATTTCTTGCCCGTTTATCATGGCAGCTTCCGCCGAAGCGTCGGGAGCGTGTCGTCGATCGCCACCGGCATCTCGACCGGGCGACGTGCATCGAACTCGGCTTGCGCCGTAGCCGCAGACGATTGGGACGCGCGGCCTCGTCAAGGCCGCAACTGCTAGCATCCGCCGCGACTGCGACACGCCGACGCGTTCGGCGGCTTATATGCCGGCTTTCGGCCACGCGGCAGCTCGGCGTGTCAGAGCGATCAGGAACAGCGAGTGTTGGTGGTTTCCTGCTCGCGCGCTATTAGACCCCGTGTGAATAAAGCCGGAGTCACGCCAGCGTGTTGGTTGTCCTCAAGGCTTCATCGAGTGCCCTGCGTCCGTTCCCGGCAAGCCAAGACCGGAAAGAGAGTAGCTCCGGGTTGATCTCACGCATGGCGTTCAGATCGACACGTTCTGCAAGCGGGCCATCCTCCAAGCTCTTCGCCATGTGCGCGAGGTCCGCATTCGCCGCGAGAACGTCATCGGAAAAGCGTGCGTAGGCGATTGGACGACCGGCGCCTTCGGTAAGGGCGGCTTCAAGCTCGTGCCCGGTCACGCGGTCGCTTGCGATCTTCAAAGTCATGCCGCCGAAGCGGGTCTTGTCGGCAAACACCGCAGCAACGAATTTGCCGATGTCCTCCACCGCGGTAAGCTGGATTGAATGATCCGGTCTGATCAGGGATACCAACCGTCCTTCATCCAAACCGAAACCAGGTCGTACGAGCATCTCCATGAAGATCATCGGCCGGATGATGGTCGTGGTGATGCGGAGTTCTCGAACGTGCGCTTCGATGCGAGGCTTGGCATCGAAACGCGCGACACCTGTCAGTTCATCCCCAACGCTAGCGCCTGAAGAATAAACGAGATGGTCGACACCGATTTCGGCTGCCAGATCAGCAATTGAGATACCGTAGCGGACTTCGTCTTCTGCCGCTAAGTTGGCCGGCAGTACGCTGAAAACACCATAGGTGTCTTTCATAGCTGCGCGGATCACGTCCGTGTCTTCGAAGGCGCCCTGCACAATATCGACGCCTGCAATCCCCAGCTCTAAAGACGCGGCATCAGTGGAATTCAAAACGAGCGCGCGAACAGGCCATTCCGCCTTCAATAAGGCTTTGGCAACAGATCCTCCCTGCCGTCCGGTGGCGCCGAAAACAAAAATTGGCTGTTTGCCATTGGTCATTGAAAACCCTCGTGTTGAACAACAAGGGTCATCGATATATACGAATGGAAAACCGCTGGAAGACGGCACATTTTTCAGCGTCAGGCACAAGGATGATACCCTTGAACAAACAACTCCATGCCGATGCGCTGCAAGGATCAGAGGGTAATCGGCTGTTCAGACCTATCCCGGCAAACGGGGTGTGCACGCTGCTGGGCGACAAATGGACTGTTCAAGTCCTTTGGCGCCTTTCGCTCGCGAAGGAGCATCGGCTCCGCTTCTCAGCCCTTAAGAAAGAGGTTGATGGCGTCACCCAGCGGATGTTGACGCTTACACTGCGCAATCTGGAGCGTAACGGCCTCGTTGTGCGCCATTATTTTCCCGAAGTGCCGCCGCGTGTCGAATATGAGCTGACCGAGATGGGCGGCGGGGCTTTGCGCGCCCTTGAAGGGTTCAACTTTTGGGTCCGTGATAATCTGCACACCATCCAGGAATACCGTCGCGCTTACGACGATGCCACGTAGTTAACCCAAGCGTCGTTTTCTACTCGACGACTGCGGGACCACCGGTAGTGCCTCCCGCAAGATCCGCTTTTGGGCAATTTTGCCTCACTGTCGGTGCCGGCTATCTCATTAAACTCTGTGCTTGGTCGGAAATCAGCCGGCATGCGTATCGGCTGCGTTGCGAAAACATTATAGCTGGTCGAAGTTATAACGTTATAACTCTCCCGCTGGCATCAGCCGCGGTCGATCTTTGCAAGAGTCTGCGCTCGGTCGAGAACGCATGTGAAACTCGGTACTCGTTCATCGTTCGTGTTCTGTCGAGCGCTTTTATTCGGGGTAGGGGAGGCCATAACGCTCGCGGACCGTTCGCTCTTCATAACGAGTGCGGTAGACGCCGCGATCCTGCAGGATGGGCACGACCTTGTCGATGAACTCCTCGATATCGTCAGGCGCGCGTGGTGGCTGCAATGTATAGCCATCCACGGTTCCGTCAGCCCAAAGATCAATGATGGCTTCGGAGACCTCCTCCGGCGTGCCGAGCAGCAGACCGTGATGGCCCTCCGAGCGGCGCACGACTTGTCTTGCCGTAAGCTTCTCGTGTTTCAGCAGGTCCGAGAGCCCGAGGCCCATGCCCACCGCCTGAAGCCGGTTGGGATCGGGGACGAAGCGTTCGGCATCGAGAACGGCATCCGGGTCAAAGCCGTCAGGATTGATACCGTTCTCCTTGGCAAACCTCGCGATCAGCCCGTCTTCAGAGCCGGCGCCGCTGAACAGTTCATGCTTGCGCAACGCCTCCTTTCTTGTCTCACCGAGGATGACCACGAGCCCGGGCACGATGCGGATGCCGGCCGGATCACGGCCAAGGGCGGCAGCGCGACCTCTGACTTTCGCGCCGAATGCCCGGCCGGCGGCGCGGGAGAGGATATTGCAGTAGATAATTTCGCCATGGCGCGCGGCGAGATCAATCCCGCCCTCCGATGCCCCTGCCTGCGCGATTACCGGGTGACCCTGAGGGCCGCGCGGCACATTGAGCGGTCCCCTGACGCTGAAATGGTCGCCTTCGTGGTCGATCGCCTGGGCGCTTGCCGCGTCCCAGAACCGATCGTCGGGGACGCTGCCCTCGCGGGCAGGATCCCAGCTTGCCCAGAGTTTCTTGGCGACATCGAGAAACTCGGAAGCCTTGGCGTAGCGCTCGTTGCGCGGTGGCAGGGGTGCCGAGCCGAAATTGGCGGCGACATTCGGGTTAAAGGACGAGACGATGTTGATGATCAGCCGGCCGCCGGAAGTGATATCCGTCGACTGGGTGCGGCGAGCCAGATTGTAGGGTGAGTTGTAGGTGGACGACATCGTCGCCACGAAGCCGATGTCGGGCACCTGTGCCGCCAGGGCCGTACAAAGGATCAGCGGGTCGATCGTGTGGAACGGCCGGCTGTTCGGGTCGGTCATCATCGCCGGATGGTCGGAGAAGAACACGGCGTCGAACAGCCCCCTGTGCGCGAGCTCGGTCAGGCGGCGGTAATAGTCCGGATCGTAGATGTCGTGACGGTCGCCAGTGCGGTATTTCCAGGCGGCCGGCAAATAGCCTGTCGTGTTGATGCCGACATTGAGGTTGAGCTTGCGCGTCTTGCGGGACATGCCAATCACTGTCCTTCAATAGGCTGCGGTGAAACGGCGGCGGATGAACTGTCCTTGGTCCAGCTCATCGAGAATGGCGATGGCGAAGTCGGCCTCCGAAATGCGACTTTCGCCCGCTTCGTCGCGCAACAGCCAGTCTTCGCCAAGCCTGTAGGTGCCGGTTCTCTCGCAGGCCTTGATCGAAAGCGGCGGAGAGACATAGGTCCAGTCGAGATCGTGTTCGCCGCGCTTCAAGCTGCGCAGGATCTCGCGGTTGCGCAACGTATGGGCTTTGTGTTCGACGGGATAAAAGTCGCTGTCGACAACGTCGACACCGGGGCTCGCCTCCAGGCTGCCCACGCCGCCGACGATGATGATGCGGCGGACGCCCGCTTGCTTCACGCCGACAAATAGCGCCGCGTGGGCATCTCGGATCAGTTCCGCGGCCTCTTCTGCGGAATGACGGCGCAAACCTGGGCTATAGGCACTGATGACGGCATCGTGTCCTTTGACGATGCTTGCGACCGCGATCGCGTCGGCGATATCGGCCTTGCGCAGGGTGAGGCGCTCTTCGGGTTCGATGTCGGTAGACCGGGTGACGGCTGTCACACGACGGCCACGCGACAGCGCCTCCCTGCGGATATTGCTGCCGATGTTTCCGGAGGCGCCGAAGACGACGATGGACATGATCAGAACTTTCCTGGGATTAGAGTGCGGGCACCGACTTTAGCGGCCGGTTTGCCCCGACATTGCGTTGCATGGCTGAGAGCGAGGAGCGGACGGCCTCGTAGCCGTGTTCCCGCATAGCGTTCTCATAGTCATGAACGGCTGCGATCAGCGGCTTGCCATGGCGCCGCGCAGCGACCAGCTCGCGAACCAGCAGACCGGTGTCGTAGAGCGCGGTGTTGCCGCCGAGAGCGCGGAAATAGGTCATCGCGTGGATCGCATCGCCGAGCAGCGTGACCGGGCCGGGTTGCCATTTCGCGCCGGGCGTCGAGCTTTTGACCTTGAGGAAGGCGACCGTCGACGGATCGCTGTGGAGGATGAGCTTCAGGATGCGCTCGTCCCAATGGCCGATACGTTGAAGTAGCGCTTGCAGCAGGCCGGCGCCATCGAGCGTTTCAAGGAGTTCGTCCGGTCCCAGTTCGTCCGTATCGTAAGCGGTGTTCCACCAGGTGTAGCTGGTGGTGTTGTTGAAATGGAAACCGGGGATGTTGCGATGATCGGGGTCTTCGGCGCCAATGAAATCGTGCCGGGCATAGGCGGCTGGATCGACCCGGTGGCTGGTGATCATCAGGCCACGGCCGTCGCTCGGGCGGATATTGGTGTTGAACTCGGTAAGAAGCGGTGAGATGCCATGGTTTGCAGCCGCTTTAAGGCTGATCTTGCCCGCCAGGCGCCGCACGCCGGTATCGATGCTCTTCAGATCCGGCAGCAGTTGGCGGCGAACGGCCGACCCCGCACCGTCGGCACCGACCAGAAGGTTGGCGCGGACAGTCGAGCCGTCAGCAAAACGCGCGATAACCGTGCCGTCTGGGAGCGGTTCATAGCGCTCGAAGCGTTTGCCCGTATGGAACCTACCCTTCAGCCCGGAAAGAAGGATCTGCCGCAGCGTGATCCTGCTCACAGACTTTTCGATATGCGTGTCCTCGGTCTCCCGACTTTCGAGCCCGGCATTATCGAGACGCTCGAAGCCCTCGTCGAGGATCAGGTTCTCGGTCGGGGCAAACCCGAGCGTGTCCAGAAAGACCTGGAAGAGATGCGTCGGCAGATTGGCCTGAAGTGCGTCGATGCCACGCTGGCGGATACGCATGCGAAAGCCTTGCACGTAGTCGGCCCGGCCCGGATCGCGTTCGAACACGGCGGCATCGATGCCGTTCTTCTTCAGACCCTGGGCCAGCGCAAGGCCGCCTGGGCCCCCGCCAATAATGGCGATGTCAACAAAAGAGATGCTCATGACTGTTACTCGCTGAGCGCTGCCTCTGCGGCTGCATGTTCGGAGATGAAGGCTGCGACACTGCGCGGTGGTCGGCCCAGCAGCGATTTCACGACATCGGTCGTCGTGGCCGCACGACCGGCAGCGATCAACTTCGCGAATTGCGCTATGGCACGGTGTTCGAAGTCGGCATCGCCTGATGCCGCCAAAGGGGGCTTCTCGACGACGGCAAACCGCCGCTTCAAAGTCGTCGAGAGCAGATCGGCGAGCTGGCGCGCGCTGACGATGTCAGGACCGGTGAGATTGAGTGTTCGCCCAGTGACGGTGTCGGCGAGAAGCTGATCGACGGCGACATCGGCGATATCTCGTGCATCGATGTAGCCGACACCGGCGTCGGGATTGGCCGCTGCCACCGTATCGGTAGCGATTGCCTGGCGGACGGCGTTGGCGAGCGAGACCTGCATCCAAGCATTCGGTCGAAGCGAAACGGTATCCAGTGCAAGACTGTTGAGGTGCCGCTCGACAGCGGCGTGGGCATCGCCGGAGATGGAATGACCGGGCGGGTCGATGGTCCAGTCGGAACCTGAGATCTTGACGATGCGCCGGCCGCCGGCCGCTAAGGCGGCATCGGCTGCGCTGATCTGATCGGTGACGAGCCTGGCGCTGATGGGCGACAGGAGCAGGAGCCGTCCGGCGCCGCGTACCGCGGTATCGAGCGAAGTACGATCGCCGAAGTCGCCGACGGCAATCTGTACGCTTTCGCCAAACAGGCGGCGTGCGGCATCGGGCCGGCGCGTAAGGATGCGAACCGGTTGTTTCAGAGCGGCCAGCCTCCGAACGATGAGCTGGCCGAGCTTGCCGGTGGCGCCGGCGATGATGGTTGTCGCACCGGTGACAGGAACTGCTGCTTTGCTCATGCGGCCGCCCGCCGTGATGCGGCCTCCAGCGGCCGGTGATCGATCCAGCCAAACACGTCGAAGTCGGCCGGAAGGAAGCCCCATTCGAGCAGGAAGCGTTTGAAGTGGTCGAAGGCAGCCAACTGCTCATCGTCGAGTGTCAGCTTGAGATGGCTGTGGACATCCGGACCATTCGCAGCCCGGATCGCGTCTTCGCCCACGCCGATTTCATTGGCGATGAAGCGCACCGCTTCATTCGGGTTCGCCTCCGCCCATTCGGCAACACGTGCGACCGTTGCGACAAGGCCCGTGACAAGGTCGAAATGCTCGTCGAGAAATTTGAGGTCGACGGTCAAGGGCCTCGGCGTACCGTTGTTGATGCGGATCTTTGCATCAGAGTGGAAGCCGAATTCCGAGACGACGACGGCGCCGATCTGATTGGCTAGCACCAAACCTTCGGCACCCTTGACGAAGAAGGCATCGATCTTGCCGCCCGCCAGCGCCAGAAGCTCGTCGCCGTAGGGATAGCGGCGCTTCAACCCGAGAAACGCGGCATTGCCCCTTTCGATCAGGTTTGCCTCGCTGCTGTCGAGATAGACCAGTTCGACATCGCGATGGGTGAGCCCCTCAAGCTCCAATGCGGACACGATGCCTTTCAACGCGGTGGCGCGCTGGAAGTCGACGATGGCTTCATTCGGTTTGCGCGGCACCCCGATGCGCCGGCCCTTCAGATCCGAGCCTTTGGCGATGCCTGAGCCGGGAAGCGCGATGATCGCCTGGAATTCGTCCGTGGTCGTAATGCCGACCACTCGGGTCTGCCGTCCGCCCGATCGTGCCCAAAGGGGCGGGATGTTGCCACCCTGGCGGAACGAGTGGTCCAGCGTATGGGTGAAATGGCTCTCGCGGACGGTCTGATCCTTGCTGTCGCGGATCGATCGAACCGCGACACCGGTGGCTTCGAACTGCCGATCGACCCAGCCGAGTTGGTGGGCGATCGACAGGGGCGTGGGGGCCGGGCAACGGGTGTACCAGACGGAATTGAGTGATGACATCGCGAGGCTCCTAGCTGCGGCCGACAACGGCAAGGCGGGGTTGTTGATGGGTGCGAACCGGCACCGGCTCCAGCGGCAGCGCCGGGGCAGCGGCGTGCCGGCTGAGTGCCGCCTTGGCGAGCATCGTGCGGATCAGGTTGTTCTGCGGCGCATGGGCCTTGCCGGACAGCGCATCGCGGTGGTGACGCTCCAGCGGGTTGTCGCGGCTGATGCCGGGATTGCCGCCGAGTTCCAGTGCAAGCGTGGTTGCGGCGATCGCATTCTCGATGACGGTGTGCTTGACCGCCGCCGCATCCGGGCCGAATGGCCGACCGGCGTCGAAATCCTCGGCAATAGACCGGAGCAGCCGGCGATTGACCGTCAGCAGGACCTCGATCTGGCCGAGCCCGTCCTGGATGCGCGGCACGGTGGAGAGCGGTGCGCCGAGGCTTGTGGGTGCCCGCGTGGTGGTGAACTCGATCAGCCAGTCGCGGGCGCCGCGCGCAGCACCGTCGTAGATCGCTGGCACAAGGCTGAAGTACCAGGCGCCCATGCGTTCGTCGCGTTTCAGGCCTTCGCTCGCGGGCGCTATATCAAGCACATCCTCCACCGGAACGGCGACGTCGTCGAGGATCAGATCGTCGCTGTTGGTGGCGCGCATGCCGGTGGCGTTCCAGGTCTTTTCGACGCGAATGCCGTCGGCGGACGTCGGCACGAGAAACGACCCGAGGCGCGGCACCGGCTCGTCGGTGACGGCGAGCACGGCGACCCAACGCAACAGCGGAATGCCAGTCGCATAGGTCTTGTGGCCAGTAATCCGCCAGTGATCGCCGACCCGGCGCGCGATGGTCTCCGGTAAAGAGCCGTGTGACGGAGATCCGACACGCGGTTCGACCTGCGCAGCATTGATCAGCGCCACGCCCTCGCGGTTGGCCTTGATCACCCGTTCGACAAGATGCTCCGGCCATTTGCCCGAGGTGCGCAGCGAATAATGCTGGTTGTAATGCATCGAGAGAACGAGCGCTGTGGACGGCTCGCCGCGGGCAATCGCCGAGACGACCGAGAGCGCTTCGGTCAATCCGCCGCCCAGACCGCCTTGCTCCGTCGCGGTCACGAGGCCGAGCAGCCCGGCTTCGTGAAGCGCATCGAAATTGGCGAAGGGAAATTCGCCGGTTTCGTCATAATGCCGGGCGGTCAGCGCAAAGCGCTTTCCCAAGTCCTCGGCCCTTTCAATCGCCAACTCGATTTCAGTTGCGGCGGTCATCGGCTTCTCCGGTCAGGCAACGGCGCGTGTTTCGAGATCGGCCCAGGGACGACGATCAACCCAGGCTTCGATGTCGAAGTTCTGGGCAAGGAAGCCCCACTCGTGCAGGAAGTCCTTGTAGTGACCGATCGCGTCCACCAGCTCAGGCTCGAGACCGATCCCAAGATGGCGATGCAGGTCCGGGCCGTTGGCGGCGGCGACGACCTCTTCGGATGCGCCGACTTCGCGGGCAACGAAGCGGCGCACGTCATCCGGATGCGCTTCGGCCCAGGCGCTTGCGCGCTTGAGGGTCTCGATCAGCTTTGTCACCAGATCGGGCCGGTCCTCTGCCAGCCGCTCGTCGACCGTCAGGATGCGTGGTGAGCCTGAATTGATGCGGATTTTGGGGTCGGGGTGGAAACCGAACTCGGTCACGGTATGGGTGGCAAAAAGGTTGGCGACGCTGATGCCGGGCGTGCCCTTGACATAGATTGCATCGACATCGCCGCGAAGGAGCGCTGCGATTTCAGGGCCATAGGCCTGCCGGTTGCGCAGGCCGTAGAGCTGAGGTCCGTCTCGATTGTCGAGCACGGTATCTTCAAGCGGGATGTCGACGATTTCGACATCCGTATGCGTCAGCTCTTCGAGCGACAAAGCAGAGACAAGGCCCTTCAGAGCGGTAGCCGCCATGAAGTCGACGATGCCGGGAGGGCGCCGGGCAATGCCGAAGCGACGGCCGACAAGTTCCCGCGTCGTCTTGATGCCCGTTGCCGGCAAGGTGATGATGGCCTGGAACTCATCGGTCCAGGTAATGCCGACGAGCCGCGTCGGATTTCCTTCCGAACGGGCGCGGATTGGCGGGACGTTGCCGCCGTGGCGAAACGAGTAATCCAGATGATGGTTGAAGTGGCTGGACCGGATCGTCCGGTCCTTGCTGTCGATGATGGAGTTGAGGGTGATGCCCTCGCTGGCAAAGGCTTCGTCGAGCAGACCCAGCTGGGTCGCAAGGCCGACCGGGGTCGGGACCGGGCAGCGGGTATACCAGATTTGTGAGATAGTGTTCTTGCGCGTCATGGATCCTCTGCCGTCCTCAAGATGATATCAGGAAGCCTTTTCCGCTCAGGGCGCGCTTTGTAGTGAGCTGTTGCCGAGCGGTTCGCATTTTGAGAATAATCCACCGAAATCAGTGTCTTTTGAGAGCTGTATGGAAAACTGGTTCTCGCAGATCGCCGTTGTCGGGTCGAATTTACCAAAACACGTTTGACAAAGCCTATAGAGTTAGTCAACAATAAAATCATCGGCGTGGGAAATCCGGGGCCGACGACACGTTTCGCCTTGTGCGAATTTTCAAGTGAGAGACGACAGGCATGCCGGCTTTGGTCAGAATTGTCAGAACGCTGCGACGCACGCTGGTCCAGGCAATTCCGACGCTGCTCGGGATCATCATCCTCAACTTCTTCCTGCTGCAGCTGGCGCCGGGAGATGCTGCCGACGTGCTTGCCGGCGAGGCGGGTTCGGCAACCGAGGAAAGCGTGGCAGCACTCAGGGCCCGCTTCGGGCTGGACAGCCCGGTGCTGGAGCAACTGGCGACATACCTCAACAATCTCGCGCATTTCAGTCTGGGATTTTCGCCGCGCTACGGCATGCCAGTCGCCGACCTGATCGCCCAGCGCCTACCGGGCACCTTGACTCTGATGGCGGTGGCGCTCGTCATCGCGATCTTCCTCGGCGTCGTTCTAGGATCCTTGATGGCGACATTTGCCGGACGTCTTCCCGATCGGCTGCTCTCGGTCTTCTCATTGCTGTTCTACTCGATCCCGAGCTTCTGGATCGGCCTGATGCTGATCGTCTTCTTCTCGGTCAAACTCGGCTGGCTGCCAAGCGGCGGCTCAGGCACCATCGGCTCGCGGCTCACAGGCTGGCCGGCACTGCTCGACACGGCGCGCTATATGGTGCTGCCGGCGACGTCGCTCGCGCTTTTCTACGTGGCGATCTATGCCAGGCTGACGCGGGCCTCCATGCTCGAAGTCAAAAACCAGGATTTCGTCCGCACCGCCTATGCCAAGGGACTGACGCCGTTCGGCGTTACTGCCAGGCATGTGCTGCGCAATGCCCTGATCCCGATCACCACCATGGCCGGCATGCACATCGGCGGCATGCTTGGCGGTGCCGTCGTGGTCGAGACGGTTTACAGCTGGCCGGGGCTCGGCAGGCTCGCCTTCGAAGCGGTCATGGGCCGTGATTTCACGGTGCTGCTCGGCATCCTCCTGTTGTCCTCGCTTCTCGTCATCATCGCAAACGCTGCCGTGGACCTCGTTCACGCCTGGCTCGATCCTCGAATTGGAGCACGCTGATGTCCTCGACCGGTGTCGGAGCACTCCGCAATATTCCAGGCGCCACCTATGCGCCTGCGACAGAAAATGAGCAGCCTGCCGGGGTTGCGCCGACGGAGGGCCCGGCCTGGTCCAACGTGAAGGCGCCGGACGCGCGCTCCCAGCAAAGTGCGACGATCGCAATTACCAATGGGCGACGCGCCATGAGGGTCTTCTTCGCCAATCCGAACGCGCTGTTCGGTACTGGCTTTCTCGGCCTCGTCATCGCCGTCGCGCTTCTGGCGCCCGTGTTTTTCCCCGACGACCCGCTTTCGATGGTGGGGCGGCCGTTCCTGTGGCCGGGACAGGATCCGGCCTTTCCTCTCGGAACGGATTCGCTGGGACGCGACGTGCTATCAGGCATCCTGCACGGCTCGCGCATCTCGCTGTTTGTCGGGCTGACGGCGACCGCACTCGGGCTGACGTTCGGCGTTCTGGTTGGCGCAGTTGCCGGCTATTTCGGCGGCTGGGTCGACGATATTCTCGTCAGGCTCGTTGAGATCTTCCAGACGCTGCCGAGCTTTGTCCTTCTTGTCGTCCTGGTGGCGATCGCCCAGCCCTCGGCGACCACCGTGACGCTTGCGATCGCCGTCATCTCCTGGCCGACCGTGGCACGGTTGACCCGCGCCGAGTTCCGCGCAATCCGCGAGAAGGACTTCGTCATGGCTGCCCGCAGCCTTGGCTTCGGCCATGCCCGCATCATTTTCCGCGAGATCCTGCCGAACGCCTTGCCGCCGATCATCGTCACGTCGTCGGTCATGGTCGCGACCGCCATCCTGATGGAATCGGCATTGTCCTTCATGGGGCTCGGCGATCCGAATGTGGTCAGTTGGGGCTCGATGATCGGGACCGGCCGAGAGCTGGTCAGAACCGCCTGGTATCTGACGGCACTGCCTGGGCTTGCGATTGTCTTCACGGTGCTGGCGCTCAACCTCATCGGTGACGGATTGAACGACGCCCTCAATCCCCGCTTTTCGCAGGATCGTTGACGATGGCTCCCTTGCTTCGGGTCGAAAACCTCACCATCGGCTTCCCACGTGCAGAACCGGTTCGCAACCTCTCCTTCGAGGTTGCTCAGGGCGAGACGCTTGCGATCGTCGGGGAATCCGGATCCGGAAAATCCCTGACCGCGCTGGCTTTGATGCAGCTGCTGCCGCGCGCGGCAAGGGTGACGAGCGGCCGTATCACGTTCGGCGACCGCGACCTGCTGGCACTCGATGCGCGCGAGATGCGGCGCCTGCGCGGGCGCGAGATCGCCATGATCTTTCAGGAACCGATGACCAGCCTCAATCCGGTGATGACGATTGGCGGTCAGATCGGCGAAGTGCTGAAGGTTCACGAAAGGCTTTCGGGAAAAGCGGCGCGGGCGCGCGCTATCGAACTCCTGCAGCTGGTCCGTATTCCGGGAGCCGACAAACGGGTCGACGACTATCCGCACCAGCTGTCCGGCGGCATGCGCCAGAGGGTGATGATCGCGATGGCGGTCGCCTGTCGGCCGAAGCTACTGATCGCCGACGAGCCGACCACCGCCCTTGACGTCACGATCCAGGCGCAAGTGCTCGATCTGCTCGACACGCTCAGGCGCGAGCTACAGATGGCCGTTGTGCTCATCACTCATGATCTGGGTGTGGTTGCGCAATGGGCCGACAGGGTAGTGGTGATGTATGCAGGCCGTAAGGTGGAGCAGGCACTGCCGGCAGACCTCTTCAAGGATCCGCTGCACCCCTACACGCGCGGGCTGCTTGCCGCTTCGCCGCGGTTGAAGAACGATTTCCACTATCGCAACGGCGCTTTGACCGAAATTCCAGGATCGATCGTCTCGGCGGTGGGCGAGGCGGGCTGTCCCTTCAGGCCGCGCTGCGCCCAGGCGTGGGCGAGCTGCGGCCACCATATCCCGCCCTTGACCGCCCCGGCACCCGATCGCCTCGTTGCCTGCCCCTTCACCTCGTCCATCAAGGCCGTGCCCGATGCCCTTGCTCTCAGCCACTGACCTCAAGACCCACTACCAGAGCCGTGATGGGCTTCTGCGCTCTGTCGATGGCGTCGATCTTCGCGTCGAGCGCGGGGAGACGGTGGGGCTGGTGGGTGAAAGCGGCTGCGGCAAGTCGACCCTCGGCAAAACTCTTCTTCGGCTGGTTGATCCGACCGAGGGGCGGATCGAATTCAAAGGCGAGGACATCACGCTCATCGACCAGCGGCGATTGAGGAGCGTGCGCAAGTCGATCCAGATGATTTTCCAGGATCCGTTCGCGTCGCTCAATCCGCGCCACACGATCGGTGAAATTCTCGAAGCGCCGCTGGTGGTGCACAAGGCAGGCGGGAGCATGGAGCGACGGCGGATCGTCGCCGGCATCGTATCGAAAGTCGGGTTGCCGGCCGATGCCATCAACCGATATCCGCACGAGTTTTCCGGCGGCCAGCGACAAAGGATCGGCATCGCCCGCGCGCTGTTGCTCAATCCGGAGCTGATCGTCTGTGACGAACCTGTCTCGGCCCTCGACCTCTCGATCCAGGCACAGATCCTCAATCTTCTGGTCGAGATGAAGAAGGAATTCGGCCTTTCCTACATCTTCATCAGCCACGACCTTTCAGTGGTGCGCTACTTCTGCGACCGGGTGATGGTCATGTATCTCGGCAGGATCGTCGAAAGCGCAGACAACGAGACGCTGTGGTCCGATCCGCGCCATCCCTATACGCGTGCTTTGATGGAGGCGGTGCCCGATCCATCGCGCCCGCGCCACGCCGCCCCGCTTGGCGGTGATCTGCCGAGCCCCAGCAACATTCCTTCCGGCTGTCGGTTCCACACCCGATGCCCATTGGCGGCGGATCTGTGCCGCACCGCCGAACCCGAATTCCGCTTCATAGCACCACGCCACAAGGTGGCCTGCCATTTTGCGGACAGCATCAACTGAAATGGAGATTTTAAATGGTTGAGTATCGTTATCTCGGGCGCAGTGCCCTCAAGGTATCACCGCTGACACTCGGGTCCATGATGTTCGGTAACCAGACGCCTGATGATGTCGCCTTCCGCATCATCGACAAGGCACGCGAACAGGGCATCAACTTCATCGATACGGCCGACGTCTATCACGACGGCAAGTCGGAAGAGGTGGTCGGGCGTGGCATCAAGGCCGACAGGGATCACTGGGTGCTGGCGACCAAGTTCGTCAATTCGCACAAGAAGGGACCCAACCTCGGCGGCTACTCGCGCAAATGGGTTTACCAGACGGTCGAGAACTCACTGCGCAATCTCGGCACCGATTACATCGACATCCTCTATTTCCATCGCGCCGTGTTCGACGCGCCGCTGGAGGAGCCGGTCAGGGCTATCGCCGATCTGATCAAGGCCGGCAAGTTGCGGTATTTCGGCGTCTCGAACTTCCGCGGCTGGCGCATTGCCGAGATCGCGCAGCTCGCCGATGAACTCGGCATCGACAGACCGGTCGCAAGCCAGCCGCTCTACAACATCGTCAACCGCACGGCGGAGGCCGAACAATTGCCGGCGGCAGCCGCCTATGGGCTCGGCGTCGTCACCTACAGCCCGCTGGCGCGCGGCGTTTTGACCGGCAAATACAATGTGGGCGAGGCACCTGGCGCTGATACGCGGGCGGGCCGCGGCGACAAGCGCATGCATGACGTCGAATTCCGCGACGAATCCATCGCGATTGCCAAGCAAATCGCTGCACACGCTCAGGCGAAAGGCATTCCCGCCGCGGATTTTGCGCTCGCCTGGGTCCTGAACAACCGTCTCGTCACCTCGACCATCGGCGGACCGCGGACCGAAGAGCAATGGGACGGCTATGTCCGTGCGCTAGACGTGAAGATCGATGCCGATGACGAAGCCCTGGTCGACCGGCTGGTCGCTGCTGGCCACCCATCGACCCCCGGTTTCACCGACCCTGGCCATCCGCTCGAAGGCCGGCTGCCGCGCTTTGGCGCGGCGGAGGCAGAGATCATTCCGCTCACACGGGCGCAGCGCGTCGCCTGAGGCGGCTTGCCCGGCTGTCTGCCGGGCAAGCTCCGCTCAAAAAAGGAAGCCCCGGACCGAAAATCCGGGCTTCGTTTTGTCGGGTGTCTATTCGGCGGCGGCAGCCCTTTGTCTCTCGCAAGCCGAGGAGGCGCCTGGCATTGCCGCCGGCAACACGTCGGAAATCCATGTCGTTTAGTCCGGCTTCCGCGAGGCTCTCGGTCAGGCTCTTGCCGTCGAGTGCGGCAAGGATCGGCCAGTCCGTTCCGGCCAGCACCCGCTCTGCGCCGAAGAAGCCGGTCAGGCTGCGGATGATCTCGGGATCGTGCCCCATCGTGTCGAAATAAATGTAGGGGCGTTTGCCGGCCGCGCGCTCGGGCGGCTCTCCGCGAAAGCGCGGTCGTAGCTTTCATCTGGTGCGCCACAGCTGATGGTAGGCCCTCTTACTTGAGCCAACAACTTCTTCGGTGGATCGGCATCTCTACGGACGACAGTCGAACCGCCCAAAACCAAACCAAAAATGGCAACCCCAATTATCGAGATGGTACATTCGGACGACAGGTTCTCGTTTCGACGATGAGCGGCGGGCTGGATACAGCGCTGCACATGTACAGCGACGGCCGTGATTGTGCGACCCACCCTATAGGCGACCGCGTTGTTGTCTGCTCGCAAAACCAGCGCTCCACCATCTGATCCGCAAAGGCGACCAGCGTTGTTCGGACTTCGCGGTTGTCGCAGGCTTGCCGGAACTCACCATCTCATCCTTCGGCGACTCGCAGTTTTCGTCGATCCATTCAAAGAACTGCGAACCCGTACGGTGATTGTGAACAAGCAAGGCGTCATCGACTTGCAAGGCGAATTCAGCATGCACTGGGTCGGTGAAGCCGATGAACAGCATCCTCTGCCGCATAGCTGAACCACTGATCGATGTCACGCGGGCATCCACCAGTCCGATAGTCGCGTCCCAATGTGCGTTCATCAGCGGACTGCGGTCGAAGGTCAGCGCCAGGTCGGAGTACGCGTAGACTTCCGGCAGCTTGAAGAAGTGTTCTATTTCCTCACGGCTGAGTGTGCCGTCGTCGTGCTTGAGCGCCTGACTATGGACCGGGCCAATTTTGTACTCGCTTACCAGGGATCGCTCTTGAAGCCGCTCCGTGCTCCTATAGGCATAGCCGTTCCGACAAATGGCTAGCTTTATGGTTGCACGCTCGAACAATGACGGCTTTTCACGAACCTGATCGATGGTCGTCTTCAGATCCCTGACGTACTGGGTGTAATGAGTTATTGTCATGCCGATCTGCCCGACCCGTTTTTGCGTCCGACAGCAAGAGACCGTCGCCGCGCGTGTTATGCCAAGATGTTGGTTACGGGCATGATAGCCTTCTCTGCCGCTTGTTTTAGCTATACGCATGTTTGATTCTGGCAATTCCTCTTGCAGACGCGGCCTTTGTTCGGAACACATCTGCTTGTAGAAAAGGCGTGGTCGCGGCGCACTAAGCAACTTGCTTCTCCAGGCTGACATACAGCTGGGGTGCGGTTCCCGATCCGTGCCAAACCTTCGTATAGCTTCGGTTTCGCCGCAGGGTACCTATCATTGCGTCCATGCCGGCACCATGTCCGACGGTCGGCGGGAACGAAGACGAGGTATCCTGAGTGCAATCGAATGACATATCCTCCCGCTGTTCACAGGAAGCGCCCCCTCTAGTGCGCGTTTCTGAATACTGCGAGCGTGCCGGAGTAGGTGAGGCGGAGGAGAGGCGACTGATTGTACAACTGGGTTGCCGCGCTTCTCAGAATGAATTGCAGATCAACCTCACGCTCTTGCCGTTCAGAACCCGATAATTTTGGGGCCACTTCTGCGAAAGGCTTCCGATCTTCGTGCGCGAAGACGCGGAGTGATCTTGATCGGTATGTCCGCCGTGGCTTCCATGCGAAGAGCTGGAGCGGGGCTAGGTAGCCACCAGGCAAAGGTCGCTGTTACGACTTCAATGGCTGCGCCTCCATTGCGAATTTTTCGGGCCGGCGCACGAACTCATTGTCGCGTCCTTTCAGTGAAAACATCCTCTCAAAGAAAGTGACTTCCATGTGGAAGCAGATCCAACCGCCGATACGGGTTTTCTTTGCTTGGGCAATTATCACCCTCGCGCCAATACCGGCATTCGCTCACGTGAAGTGGTTTGCCCCCTACATCGTTGGGGCACCGCCTGAGCTGGTCGGCGATACCTTGCAGGATACGTGGTTCTGGGCAGGAATTGCCCTGGTCCTGGTATTCTTCATTCTAACCCGCATCTTAGAGCGCACATCTGTGGGCGAAACAGCCATCAACGCTTTGAACTGGATGACCGATCCCCTGTGGATGCGCCAGGACGACTACATCAGGTCGATCATCGCCGCGTTCTTCATTGCCATTTTTGCCGTCGGCGGCGTGTATCTGACACCAGATCTCAAGACCCCTGCTGAGTGGGTCTCCTGGCTTCAGTTCGTGATTGCCTGTTGCATTTTCTCCAGACGCACCATGCCCATCGCCGGAATTGGAATTGTCGCCCTCTGGGTACTGGCGTTGCGGGACTATGATCTCTTCCACCTGTTCGACTACCTGGCGTTGGGTCTCGGTGTTGCCGGATATCTCATACTTGAGCCTCTCAAGAATGAAGAACTAAGGTCGCGCCGTTTTGAAGCGTTACGCTGGGGCCTTGCGATCGCTCTGATGTGGTCAAGTCTCGAAAAATTTGCTTTTCCAAGTTGGTTTTATCCCCTGGTCGTGGAGAAGCCGTTTCTCACATTTGGCATGCCGAGAGACGTCTTCATTCCGATGGCCGGCGTCACCGAGTTCACACTTGGCTTCGGTTTGCTTTGGACCCCGTTGATCCGCAGGCTCTCCGCGATCGTGCTGCTCGTCATCTTCACGGCCGCGGTCTGGCCATTCGGTCGTGTTGACCTGATCGGCCACGGCTTAATCATGGCCATTTTGATCGCTGTCGCCGCTGACCACCGCAGGGGCGTCGACCTGATGACTGCCTTCAAACGCCGGGTGGTCAATATTCCTGTCGGGCTCTCAGTCGCGTTGGTCGTCTTCTGTACCGCATACTGGGGTTTGCACTTCGTATTCTATGGCGCGAACCGTGATGGCTCTGTTGGTCACGGAGCGAAGACAACTCATAGCTACAGTGTCGAGCATCCTCATGGTCCGGGCGGGCCAGATGACCACAAGTTGGAGCCGCATGCGCATCCATAAAGCAGTTTACAGCCGAGGTGTGTTAGCTTGCCGCATGGAGCCTCGGTATTGAGCAGCACGAGACCGTTGTCGCCGGAAGCAGCGAGAGTTCGGGACCATTCTCGAGTGATCGGTGTTCCGGCGCGGCGCGTGAACGCAATGACAGGAAGCGGTTGATCATCATGGTGGCTGGCCACGACCCTGATTTCAGGAGGCTCGATTTCCTTGAAACTGGCGATGACATATGAATAAACAGATCTGCAACAGCGTGTGGATATTTGCCTAAGTCGGCCATCGTTCCGGGCGAAGGCGATTTCTCTTGCCTTGTTGCCTAGCGCCGGCTTGCCTGCTCGACATTTTGGTGTCGAACTCGATGCCGCGGTCGGTCAGGAAGGTCTCGAAGAAGATTGGCTGGCAGTTGTCGCCGTCGCCCTAGAGCCATGCGGCAGATTTCGTGAGAAAAAAAGTCGCCCCCATTGGCCGCGATAGCGGCTTACGATCGAGATCAATTCTCCGCGCAGGCCGGCCTATTCAACGCATTGGGGGCGCAGAGCCGCCTTGGATTTCGGCTGCTGTTTTTCGCAAGCAATCACGCAACCAGCAGTGTGCGAGATTACTCGTGTGCCTTGGGTGCCAAAACATGCGTTCATGAATGTCTGGTAACAACATCGGCGGTTCCGCGCCTATTATGCCCGGCGCTGCAAGCTCGCGGATTACCCTTTCCAATACTAGACTTATCAAATTGGAGTCGCGCAGAAGGAACGGGACCAGTACGAAACTTTCGACCGTTGCCGCAATTCGGCGGCTGATGCCCTCTCGCGCCAAATGCTGGTCGGCCAGGTTTGGTCGCCGGTCGGGGCCGATGCCGTACGCAAGGTGCGACGAGCGAAGGAATGCATCCATCGAAACCTTGCCCGCGCCCCCAACTGCCTTGTTCCTGCAATCGGCAGCACACAGCCATCTGTCACTCAGAAGAGGCTCGGACGGGAAGTCGCTATCGGGAAGCAATTCGCTCGGCTCGATCACAACGTCCACGAGGTCGTCATGGAGCATCTTTTCGGTGTCTCGCGAACGCGGAACAAGATGGAGGGTTATCTGCGGCGCTTCAGTCTCCAAGCGTTTGATCAGTGGCCCCAGCAAGACGAGAACGGCGTAATCTGAGGCGCTTATGGTGAAAGTGCGAGCATCGAGCAGCGGATCGAAACCACCTTGTTGCATAAGGGTTTGCTGAACTTTGCTCAGAGCATCCCTTAGCGGTTCCACCAAGTTTTCCGCGTTCTGAGTCAGCGCCAATTGGCGGCCCACGCGAACCAGCAATGGATCATGAAACAGGTCTCTTAATCGACTGAGAGGAGCGCTCGTCGCCGATTGGCTTAGTCCAACAAGCTCACCTGCACGGCTTACGCTCTTCTCACGAAGCAAGGCCTCGAGGACCACTAGCAGGTTAAGATCCACTCCCCGAAGGTTCATAATTGCTCCTCCCTATGTATCCGTTAGCTCGATAGATTCCTTCCGAATAATCGATTGGACACATTACGACAGCAGCGTAACATCCAAGTCAATAAAAAATCTTTGGGAACGAAAGCAAATCCGCAGTCGATTGTTAGTATATCTAGCGATCATGAGTGTCCATCTTGTTCATTAGCGAGTGCAAACAAAGTAACGTTTGCGCAAAGGAGGAGTTATGCGCAATCAAGACAATGTCAATTCTTCATTTGAAGATGTTCACGATGCTTTCCCGCCGTGGGAGCTCAATGCTGGGCCGGAAGCGCTGGCATTTCGGTCGGCGATGCGCAAATTCGTCGGCGGCGTCACCATCATAACGACTCTCCATGAGAGCCGTCCATGGGGCATGACCGTAAGCGCCTTTAGCCCGGTATGCATGGACCCCCCCATCCTGATTGCTTGTGTAAATCGAGACACGGTGACTGCCAGCGACATCACCCGTGATCCCCATTTTGCCGTGAACATCCTCAGTGAGGAGCAAGTGGCAGTCTCGCAATTTTGCTCAAGGCCCCGAGAGGACAAATTCATTGAGGATTTCGTTTTCCCCTCGGCAGCGGTTCCCGACAGGATTCAGATGCCCGTCCTTAGGAACTCGCTCATAACTTTTGATTGTAGAGCAAACACGACATTTGTCGTGAACAGCCATCTCGTAATGCTGGCGCAGGTCCGGGCGGTCCTCGCGCCTTCTGCCAAGAAGCCGCTCCTTTACGGAGAAGGACAGTACATGCAGGGGGTTTCAATGCAGAGGGCTATGTCGTGATGGAAGCCGCTGCAATAACTGCTGTCGTCAGGGCGTTCTGCGCCGCCTACAACAGTCATCGCACGGGCGATGTCGCTGCACTCTACACAGTGGATGCAATCCACCAGGACATCGCTCATGGTCGCTCCAAAGAAGGCGCGCAGGCCATCGCCGATGGCCTGCAAAAATTCATTGGCTGGTTTCCCGACGCCCAATGGAAGCTCGGCTCCATAATCGCAGGCAACGAGGGCAGAGCCGCGATCCAGTACACATTGACTGGGACCTTGTGCTCCTCGCTGGGACCGATTGTCCCTCGTGGCCAAAAAATTTCTCTGCGCGGGTTGATGGTTCTCACTCTCGAGAACGGAAAGATCGCGCGCAGTGAAGACTACTGGGACGCAACGACGTTCCAGAAACAGCTCGACTGCAACACTCCAGAGGAAAGATCATGAGAACGGGTAAAGAATATCTTGAATCGCTACGCGACGAACGCCGTGTTTATGTCGGTGGGGAACTTATCGACGATGTCACCACTCATCCTAAGACGCGAGGCTATGCGCAGGCGATAGCGGACTATTACGACTTGCATCTCGATCCCGCCAATCAGGACATCGCGACGTTCATCGACGAGAAGGGCAACCGCCAGTCCATGCATTGGTTCCTTCCCCGGACGAAGGAAGACGCAGTCCGCCGACGCAAATACGCCGATTTCATCTTCCGTTACTTCAAAGGCGGCATCTTCACCCGCCCTCCGATGGGTATGAACTGCGTGATGTTCACACAGGTCGACGACCAGCAGCCATGGGCCGACAATTCCCGCTTCAAAAACGGTCATCGCGATCTGTCCGGCAACATCCAGCGTCAATGGGACGAGGTTACCAGCAAGGATTTGGCCATCTCTCCGATGTTCGTTGACGTTCAATTCGACCGCGGTCGGGTTGAAGCACTGAGCGAGACCCCGATGCTGAGCATCGTGGAAGAGCGCGACGACGGCATTCTCGTAAGAGGTTGGAAGGCTATCGGCACATCTGTTCCTTTCGTCAACCACATCCTCATCGGCAATCTCTGGCGGCCGGGCCAGACATCTGAGCAGACGGTCTACGCACTGGTTCCGATTGCTACCAAGGGTATCTCGGTAGTCGCCCGCGAGTCCCGTGTTCAGCCCGACGCAGACCCCTACGATCGACCCCTGGCTACCATCGGCGACGAACTCGACGCCATGGTTTACTTCGAAGACGTTCTGATCCCCTGGTCTCAGGTGCAGCATATCGGCAGCCCCGAGCATGCCAAATGGTATCCACAGCGCCAGTTCGACTGGGTGCATCTGGAAACCCAGATCCGCCATTGTGTTCATGCCGAACTAATGGTTGGCCTCGCGCTTCTGCTTACTCAATCCCTCGGAACAAGCAACAATCCGGTGGTTCAGTCTCAGCTTGCTGAAATGATCAGGTTCCGTGAAACCTGCACGGCCTTCATGCTGGCTGCCGAAGAGACCGGCTTCGCTACTCCGGGAGGTCTCTTCAAGCCTAACAACATCTACATCGACTTTGGTCGAGCTCACTATCTGGAACATCAGCCGAAGATGGTGAACATGCTGATCGAGTTCTGCGGCCGCGGGATCGTGCTTCAACCGACGAAGCGGGAGCTCGATGATCCTTACCTCGGTCCGAAACTTGCCGAGGCACTCCGTGGGGCTGAGATCAGCGCACATGACCGTATCAAGATCTTCCGCCAGATCAGCGAGCGGTTCCTGACGGAATGGGGCACGCGCCACGAGATGTTCGAAAAGTTCAATGGAACGCCGCTCTATCTCATAAACCTTCTTACGCTCCAGCGTACCGAGTACCATGTAGACGGCCCTCTCACTGCGCTCGCACGCGAAGTGCTTGGTTTCGGCGATACCGCCGAGCTCGGAAAGCGCGCGCAGGAAGCTGAGAAGAACGCCCATTATGCCAACGTTCGCTTCCAGCCGGAATACGCTCGCGCTCAGGACGTTCACGAGGGCTACATTGGCTCTTCCGGGGACCGGGCTACCGTCAACGCTGCCTGATGAACCTGTGCCGGCGCCGCTTTCGCGCCGGCACGACCTCTTTGAGCGGCTGGGCATGAAGCGCGCGCTCTTTCTTGCGACCCCTGGACAGGAAGATTACGTAAGAGAGTGCGCCCGATCGGTCGGTTCAGTCGCCGTTGGCGTGTTCCCCAACTCTACGATGCACACGCCAGTGTCGGTCACCGAAGATGCGCTTCGGCTGGTAGATGATCTGCGTGCCGACGGGATTGTGGCCATCGGCGGGGGCTCCACCACGGGGCTGGGCAAGGCGATCGCCTGGCGAACGGACCTTCCCCAAGTCGTTGTTCCCACGACATACGCCGGGTCAGAAATGACGCCAATCCTGGGTGAAACGGAAAACGGTCAGAAGGTCACCCGCACCGATTCCAGGATTCAGCCTGAAACCGTTATCTACGACAGCGACCTGACCAGGACGCTGCCGAGAGACGTCGCCGCGGCAAGCGGCATAAATGCGATGGCGCACGCCATCGAGGCTCTCTATGCCGAAAACCAAAATCCGGTCGTGAACCTGATCGCCGTCGAGGCAATCGGCGCCTTGTATGGAGCCTTGCCGCATCTCTCGGACGGTCAAGACGACGCGACGGCAAGAGAGAGGGTTCTTTACGGAGCGTGGCTAAGCGGAATTTGCCTCGGATCAGTTTCAATGGCTCTTCACCACAAGCTCTGCCATACCCTGGGCGGCATGTTCGATTTACCGCACGCCCAAATGCACGCGGCGCTTCTCCCTCATGTGGTGGCGTACAATACCCCAGCCATTCCTGACGCCGTCAGCAAGCTACGCGGAACCTTCAATCGTGATCCGGTGCAGTCTTTGTATGAGTTAAACCAAAAGCTCCGGATCAAAGCAGGTTTAGGAGAACTGGGGATGCCGCTGGACGGCATCGAGCCCGCAATCACTGCTGTTCTGGCGCAACCGTACAAAAACCCCAGACCTTTGGAGCGGAAACCCCTGATCGAACTACTTAAGCGCGCCCATGAGGGATCGCGTCCCGAACGCAGTTGAAAGTTGGAGGAGCAAGAATGAATACGAGGACGACCACCAAGGAAACTGCTTTCCTGACTGAAGAAAACTCGGTTGGGACGGTAAACGCCCGTATGGGTTCCAAAATAAGTCCGCGGATGAAGCTGGTCATGTCAGCGGTGGTGAAGCATCTCCACATGCTGACGAAGGAGATTGAACCGACGCACGAAGAGTGGCAGCAGGCGATCAGTTTTCTAACGGCGGTTGGCCACAAATGCACGGATTGGCGACAGGAATTCATATTGCTTTCCGACGTCCTCGGACTGTCGATGCTAGTCGAGGTCATCAATAGCCGTCGTCCCGCTGGCGCAACGGAAAATACGGTGCTTGGCCCATTTTATGTCCCGGAGGCCCCGCGTTATCAAAACGGGACAAATATCTGTCTCGACGGCAAGGGCGAGCCGCTGGTTGTGAAGGGCAGGGTGACAGATCTGGAGGGCAATCCGATACCTGGGGCCCTGGTGGATGTCTGGCAGACAAACAATGACGGATTCTATGACGTTCAACAAAAAGACATCCAACCTGATTGGAACCTGCGGGGTGTCTTCACCGCCGAGGAGGACGGGACGTACTGGTATCGCTCAACCAAACCCCGTTACTACCCGATTCCAGATGATGGCCCGGTCGGACAACTTCTAGGGCAGCTAAATCGACACCCGAATCGTG
The DNA here is from genome assembly GCF_001424825.1 of Ensifer sp. Root31. Lineage (NCBI taxonomy): Bacteria > Pseudomonadati > Pseudomonadota > Alphaproteobacteria > Hyphomicrobiales > Rhizobiaceae > Ensifer > Ensifer sp. Root31. The sequence goes on from NZ_LMCO01000032.1 coordinate 50,902, forward strand.
CCGCCCACATCCACTTCATCGTCAGCGCGCCGGGCTACGAGCCTGTTATAACGCACATCTTTCCAAATGATTGTCGCTATCTGAATGAGGATACGGTCTTCGGCGTCAGGGAGTCCCTTATCGCTCACTTCAAAGAAGTTGACACGCCTAATGAGGCCGAAAAGCTTGGGTTGAAAAATCTTGGACAGTTTAAGCCGTTCCACTTCGTCAACTGGGACTTCGTGCTTACACCTAGCGCAAAATAGCGCCCCGCAAATCACCGCTTTCCCCATGGTAACGGGTGCCAACGACTTCGATGAAGCCAGTCGCCCCGTCGAAGTGGCGCTTGCCATCCTGAACGCGCACACATCGCTGTCCACGGATCAATTCGGTGGACAGCGCCGACTGTTTCCGACGCAGGATCAATTTTCCGGGATCGAGCGGCGTCACTCATGGGTGGGGTCTCACCACCATCGCCAGGTTACCGCGATTTGCGCGGGACCTCTGCTTATCGGCAGCTCCGCCTAGCGGACGATACGTAAAAATTGAGGTTCTCACGTTGTACGAAGCGGCTCGGGTTTGGGAAGGGCGGAAGCGTAAAATCGTGTCGCCGAAGTTCTCAATGGAGCCAAGGCGGGTCGTCTGCAACGCGTTTCCGACTCCGTGGCGTCTTCGAAATTACCTACACGGCGAATTCGCCGAAAGAACCTGCTGGGCGGTGTGTCTTGGCCAGAGGCGGCCCGGGCTCCAATAGTAGGCGTCCGGGCGATTAATCCGCTCCCAAGAATTGGGCATTGTCGTCCGGATGCAGTGTCTTGCTTTCAACTAGTAACGCAATAGCGTGAAAAAAGAACTTACGAATTTTCGACTGTCAGCTTCGCGGCCCGGTTCGAGAGCTCGTGGGTCCGGCGCTGTCTTCTGCCCGATCCCGTCAAGTCTACATGCCGGCACGGGAACCGCTGCGCCACACAGACGTAGTCAAGATGGCGCAGCGCGGTCAATCAGGCAGGATGAGTAGCCCTGAATCCTACCTGAATCCGGTTCCAAAGATTGATCGCTCCGATCGCAAGGGACAGCCAGGATCGCTCTTCTGCGGTAAAAGCCTCCTCGATCAGCGCCCAATCCTCGTCGGGTGCCCCGGTCTGCGCCACGTTGGTCAGCGCCTCTGTCCAGGCAAGAGCAGCGCGCTCGCGTCGGGTGTAAATCGTTGCCTCACGCCACCCCGTCAACAGATATAGGCGCATCGGCTCTTCGCCGTCCTTGAGAGCTTCTGTAGTGTGCAGATGGATACAGAACACGCAGGAATTGATCTGCGACGCGCGCAATTTAACAAGGTGCAGCAGCTTCGGCTCCAGCGGACCATTCTTGAAAGCACCCTCAAGCGCGAAGAGGTGTTTGATGCCCGGTTCAGCTAGTTTGAAGTAGTCGCTTTGACGAGATTGCATGGTTTGCTTTCCTTTCGTTTTTCAGGTTGGACTGTTCATTGGACGGGCATAACCGCCGGCGCGTCCTTCTTTTTCAGCAGCACCACAACGAACCTCGCCGGACTGGTCGTGCTCGCGTTCCTACTAATCAGGTGAATGTCGGAAGGGCTTTCGTAGTAGGTCTCCCCTGGAGCGACGGTAACCTCTTTGCCACCCTTCACCTGCATCACGATCGAGCCCTCCAGTACGTAGACGAAGGCGTGAGCGTCGTGTCGGTGGATGGGCGATGAGCCACCTGGCTGATATTCGACCGACAGCATCAATCCCTCCTTTCCGGGATAATCCTGCAAGTCCTTGGACATCAACGGCGTGACCCTCGCGCCGTCGTCTGCCGCGATCGCGACTTGTACGGCTCCTAGAGCAACAACGGCAGGAACAAGCATGGTTCGAAGAATAGACTTCATCATGGTCTCCAATGAAAGAACTCAAGGGGCAAAACACCTCCATTTGGCGGCTTTCCTTGGGTTCGGTTGTGTTTTGACCGGCATTTGCGCCGATCGGCTAAATCTCTTCCTTCCGCTGGATGGGTGATTCCTCGGTTGTCGAACCAGTTTCCAGTGCGTGACCTGATGCCTGTGGCTTCGGTCACAGAGTGGCGTTTGGCTCCCGGCACCCGGCCAGAGCGTAGCGTCTTACCCGCCGAATCCTGCACCACCAGATGGCTGTAGGATTTGTGGTAGTCCACCCCGATATGGTAATCATAAGAGGCAGTCATGCTTCCAACTCCCTTGTTGAGATCTCGAAAACCCCAATAAGATAAGCCGAAAGGCTGGAAGCGTGACTGTCCCTCGATCATCATCGGCATCTCTCAGTGATCCGTTCTCTCAGCGGGCGCGGCCTTTTTCATGCCACCTCCTTAGCGGTTCCGGCGACGGCGGAACCAAAGAACTGGAAATGTCGCAAAGTCGCTGAACAGTGCCCTCGTTCCGACGAGCGGTTTCATGGGCTATTTCCTGCAGAGTGACGCAAGGTCGGCCAACCACCCGTCGGGCATCCCGTGGATTGCTTTTCCGCCGGGCAGCAGTGCCAAGTCACGGAGTCGAACACCCAAATAGAGCGCTTCGGGATCGGCGAGCGCGCTGTCGGTGTGGAAATACTTAAGACCGGTGATTTCCAATGCGTCGATGGCGGAGCAAGAAGAGCAGCCCGCGCAACTATCGCCGCGGCATCCCCGGCCGGAATCGGATGCCGAGGGCCCACCGTCTGAGACAGCATCGCTTCTCGCACCAGGCGTCGCAGTGCCGCTGCGATTGTTCTGCTGCGCGACAGTGTTCACTTTTGAACCTGTTCGTCCCGTTCTGCCCATGACCTTCACAGCTGGATCCCTTCAGTGTGTTATCTGAGTTGCAGAAGTCCGTGGTCTCGATTGCAACCGCGCTATCCGCGCTTCGGCGCTGGTGGAAGAATGATGCAACACGGGGTGTCATAGCTATTATTCGAACCGGCGTTTGCTCACGACGTGGCGATAGGTAGCCCTAGACCTTCTGCTAGCTTGCCCTAGACCGTATGTTCGTGGGGTGAAGGTGGCCGCCCCCGCGGTAAGCTGAATTCGGGGGTTGCTCTGGATAGGCCGGAGCCGAGCCCCACGCTTAGCGAGGGCGAACCATGAAAGAAGATAGGGTAATTTTCATCGGCTTGGATACGTCCAAGCTGAAGATTTCGGTGGCGG
>NZ_LMCO01000033.1:0-52664 GCF_001424825.1 Ensifer sp. Root31
TCGCAGCGCCTCACCGGCAAAGAAGTCAAAGATCTGGCCGGCGCGCACGGTCTCGCCGATGCCTTCCGCCAGCGTCTTGCCCTCTTCGCGCGACAACAGCCGTCCGAGCTCGTCCTTGCGCGCCAGGATCTCGTCGGCGGTCTTTCGAAGGATTGCATGGCGCTCGAGGATGCCGGAGCGCGACCAGGCCGGAAACGCTGCCTTGGCCGCGGCAATCGCCGCCTTCGCATCCTCGGCCGAGGCGCGGGCATATTCCCCGATCACGTCGTTGGTGTCGGACGGATTGATATTGGCAACGCCATTACCGCCAACCCATTCGCCGGCAATCAGGTTCTGGTGCAATGTCATGGGACCTCCTGCGAGAAAATGAATAGGGTCGCCCTCATCATGCGGGACAAGGGCGACCGTTTTACCTATTAACGCCTGTGCTGACCAATCAAGGTTTCCATCATGGACATTTCCTCCCCCGTCAGGTCGTGAAGCGGTGAGCGGACAGGACCAGCATCGAAGCCCTGTAGGCGTACACCCGCTTTTACCGCCGAAACTGCATAGCCTTTGGCGCGGTTGCGGATCGCCATGAAGGGGTAGAAGAAGTCGAGAAGGATCTTTTCGCACTTCGCGCGTTCGCCGGCGCGCAACGCCTTGTAGAACTCCATTGCCAGACCGGGCACGAAGTTGAACACGGCGGACGAGTAGGTTGTGAACCCAGCTCCGAGATAGGCTTCTGCGAAGAGCTCGGCGGTCGGCATACCGCCAAGGTAGGTCAATCGGTCACCCATCTTCGCCGTAATCTGGCGCACAAGGGCGATGTCCCCGGTACCATCCTTAAAGCCGACGAGGTTGGGGCATTCGTCGCAAAGCCGCGCGAGCGTATCGGCCTGGAGCACGGAATTGTCGCGATTGTAGACCATCACGCCCATACCGGTGGATTGGCAAACGGCCTTGATATGTTGGTAGAGTCCCTCTTGCGGAGCGTCGATCAAGTAGTGCGGAAGGAGGAGAATTCCGTCGGCCCCGGCCTTTTCAACAGACCTTGCAATGGAGGCGGCCATATTCGTGCCATAGCCGCAGCCTGAAACAATCGGCGTCTTGCCGGCAGCTTCCTTGGCAACGCGCACGATTTGCGGGATTTCCTCTGGCGCGAGCGAAAAGAACTCGCCCGTGCCGCCCGCGGCAAACAGCGTGGCTGCATCGTAGCCTGAGAGCCAGTTGACGTGCTCACCGTAGCTCTTGGCATTGAACTTTCCCTCCGCATCGAAATGCGTGACGGGGAAGGAAAGTAGACCGGCGCCAAGCACCTTTTTCAATTCTTCAGTTCTCATGGGTGTAGCCCTCCTTTGAAGGAAGCACCGAATAGCGATGCTCCTAGTTGATTTGTTTTGATTGGATTGGGTGTGCGCCTCTTCAGGCTTTCAGCGATCGCACCATGCTGGCCAGGCGTTCGCAGGCACGTTCCAGCTCGCGCTCGGAGGCGGCGATTGACAGACGAATGAAACCCGGCGCGCCAAAAGCCGCACCTGGCACACTCGATAGGCCGAACTGCTGGAGTAGGTGAGCGGCAAACGTTGTGTCGTCTACGACCACCTCTCCGCTTAGCTTCCGCCCGAACAGCTTCCCCACGCCGATGAACGCGTAAAACGCGCCCTCCGGCGGAGTGAAATCGATGCCCTCCATCCCTGCAAGCCTTTGCGACATGATTTTCGCCCTGTCCGCGAAGGTTCGAGCAGCTTTGGCAACGAAAGCCTGATCGCCGGTTAGTGCCGCGAGGGCTGCCGCCTGCGCTACGGTCGAGACGGACGTTACGCTCTGCGACTGCATCTTATTAAGCGACGCGATGAGCGCTTTTGGGCCGGCAGCATAGCCAACGCGCCAGCCGGTCATCGCATATGCCTTGGACACACCGTTGACGATCAGCGTTCGTTCACGCAGTTCTGGGCAGGCCGACGCGAAAGATATAAAGGGTGCCTCCCTAAGCAGGATGTGCTCGTAGATTTCGTCCGAAAGCACCAACACCTGCGGATGGCGGGCGAGCACTTCGGCAAGTCCTCGGTACTCCTGCGCCGAATAGATAGCTCCGGTGGGGTTAGATGGCGAGTTCAGCAGCAACCATCGGGTCTTGGACGTGATCGATGCTTCCAGCCGCTCAGGGTCGATCTTGAAACCGACCTCGGGCCCGCAACTCACATGGACTGGGTCGCCTCCGTGCAGGGAGACGATGTCGCCGTAGGACACCCAGCAAGGCGTCGGGATTATGACCTCATCGCCAAGCTCAAGCGTGGCGAGGAATACGTCAAACAGGATTTGCTTGGCGCCATTGGCGACCATCACCTCGTCAGCGGCATAGTTCAGCTGATTTTCCGTTTTGAACTTGCTCACGATCGCCTGTCGCAGGCTCTCCATACCCGCCGGCGCGCCATAGCGCACCCGCCCCTGACGAATGGCTTCGCAGGCCGCCTCAGCAACGTGTGCCGGCGGCTCGAAATCCGGCTCGCCAAGCGACAGGTCGATGATATCGCGGCCCTCGGCAATCAATTTCTTCGCAGCCATTGCGATCGCCATGCTGGGCGATGACTTTATGCCCGCTGCGCGCTTGTTCTCGAAGTTCATCTCCGGCTTCCTTGGACTGATTGACATTTAAAGCCGGACGAAGCTTCCGCCCCGCCCGGCCCCCGGGAGGATTATCTGGTAGGGACGTAGTCGAAATCGCTGTCCCGCTTAGCGGCTGTTGGATCGCGCGTGTCTGCCAGGCCATAGCCGCCGCCGCCAGGAAGCTGGAGAATTAACCGGCGACCAGCGGGAACATGTTGCCGACCCTTCGAGGCCAAGCGCGTTCCGTCGTCGAGCAACACTGCGCCAGGAGCGCCGTTCTCGCCGCCATTGCGGCCGCGCGCGGGGTGTTCGACGCGGTCGAACATGGCGTTGAAATGCATCTCGTGACCTTCGGTCGGCGAGATTTCCACGACCTGCCCCAGGCCGCCTCGGAACTGGCCGGCGCCGCCCGAACCGTCGCGCAGTTCCTTACGCCAGAAGATGACCGGACCGACGTGCTCTGTCGCCTCGATCGACATCGAGTGCACGCCGCTTGGAAATGCCGTGGCATTCAAACCGTCAAGCGTGGAACGTGCACCGGCGCCGCCACTGTTGAAGAGCAGGACTTCTGCGCGCTGGCCGCCATCAGCCGGCGCCCTTTCACCCTGCAACGGCCGCACGCTGACGTGCAGGTTCCACAAGGCACCCGCCCCTTCCGCCGGTACGCGACCAGGAAGCATCTTGTGCACGGCGCCAAGTACGGCGTCCGGAACGAGATGCCCGAGGACGTGGCGCACCGAGACCGGTGCGGGATGTTGCGCATTGAGAATGCAGTTTTGCGGAGCCATGACGCGGAACGGTAGCAGGGAGGCGTGATTGTTCGGGATCTCCGGCGCGATCGAGCATTTGAGACCGTAACAGGCGTAGGCTGCGGAGTAGATGATCGGGCAATTGATACCCTTCGGACTGGGCGGCGAGGTCCCTTCGAAATCCGCAAGGATATGATCGTTCGCCACATCGAGGCGCACGGCGATGTCGATCGGCGAGCCATAGCCGTCGACCCGCATTACGTTGGAATAGGAACCCTTCGGCAGGGCCGCAATCCGTTCGATCGTCGCATCGTAGCTGCGCTTGAAGATGAAGTCGGCCAAGGTTTCGAGATCCGTAAGACCGAATTCGTCCATCATGTCCATGAGCCGGCGATGACCGATCTCGTTGCAAGCTGCGAGCGAATAGACATCGCCGACCACCTGATGGCTCTCGCGCACATTGTTGCGCAAGATGTTGACGAGGTCCTTGTTGACAACGCCGCGTTCGGCAAACTTCATGATCGGGACGAAGATGCCTTCTTCGTAGACCTCGTTGGCATCCGGCCCGAAACCGCGACCGCCTACATCGACTACGTGCGCGGTGCAGGCGAAGTAGCCAACCAGATCCCCTTCCCGAAAACTCGGCGAGACGACGGTGAAGTCGTGCAAGTGGCCCGTGCCCTTCCACGGGTCGTTGGTGATATAGACGTCACCCTCGAAGATGCTTTCAGGGCCGATGTCGCGGATGAAGTGGCCGACGGCTTCCGCCATAGCGTTGACGTGGCCGGGTGTACCGGTCACGGCCTGAGCTATCATCTTTCCGCCGCGGTTGAACACGCCGGCAGACAGGTCACCCGACTCACGCACGCTGGTGCTGAACGCGGTGCGGATCAGCGTAAGCGCTTGCTCCTCAACTACGGAGATTAGCCGGTTCCACATGATCTGCATGTGGACGTCAGAAAGTGCATTGGTTTTCATGGTTTTCCCTCTGTTCAGGCAGCTTGCTTGGCACGCACGAGCAGGCAGCCATCGGACTGCATGACGACTTCGCGGCTCGCTGTGATGATGGTCGAGGTTTCGCGTTCGGTGATGACCGCCGGACCGGCGACCCAATCGCCTGGCTTCATGTCATTGCGGGAGACAATCGCGGCACTTTGGAAGTTGCCTTCCTGCACGTCGAAGATTTCACGCGTGCCGCGAACCTCGGCGGCTGCTCCCTTAGCGGTCTTGCCGATCCGCTCAGGCGGGATCACCTTTGAAGTGGCACGCAGCGACCAACTGACGATCTCGACATCAAGCCCGTCAATCACGCGGCCGAAGAACTGCTCATACTGTTCGTCAAACAATTTGCGAAACAGTGCGCCGTCACTATCGATGTAATCACGCACCTCAATGGTGACTGGTACTTCCCAGCCCTGACCGACATAGCGCATGTAGGCAGTGCATTCGAGACCCGGTTCCGCGTCCGGCGCTCCTGAGCGCACGAAGGATGTCGCTTCAGCGATCAAGTCGCTGATGGTGGTGTTGATCGCTTTCGCCTCGAAGCGGCTTAGACGGCTATAGGCGCTTCGAACGGATTCAAAGCCGAATGGAGCCCTCAGGAAACCGATTGCCGAGCCGACACCAGCGCCTGGTGGAATCAAAAGATCCGACATTCCAAGCTTTTCGCACAGCCGGGCGGCATGGATAGGTGCCGCACCGCCGAAGGCAATCATCGTGAACTCCGAAAGCTCCTTGCCGTTTTCAACGGCATGCATTCGCGCGGCGTTGCTCATGTTCTCGTCAACCACTTCGCTAAGCCCGTAAGCAGCGGTCGCAACATTGGTCTCAAGCTTAGACGCCACATCCTGATCCATTGCCTTGTCAGAGGCACAGCGATCGAGCTTCATTGCACCGCCGGCAAACTCGTCGGGGTCAAGACGACCGAGAATGAGATCGGCATCAGTGACGGTCGGGTTCTTACCGCCACGCCCATAGCAGGCGGGCCCTGGCTCGGAACCGGCGCTGTGGGGTCCAACGCGGATCTGGCGCATGCTGTCGACGGTTGCAATCGAACCGCCCCCGGCGCCGATCTCGACCATTTCGATGACCGGAATGGATATGGGCATGCCGCTGCCCTTCTTGAAGCGCCAGGTGCGAGCGACCTCGAATGTCTTAGACGTCTTGGGCGTCTGTTTTTCGATCAGGCAGATCTTGGCCGTTGTCCCGCCCATGTCGTAGGAGAGGACCTGGTCGAGCCCGTAGCTGCTGGCGATATGAGCGGCGAAAATTGCGCCGCCTGCGGGACCGGATTCAAGAAGGCGAACCGGGAATTCGATGGCGCTTTCGACGCTGATGATCCCGCCGCCAGAATGGATCATAAAGATCGGGCATCGGGTTCCCTCATCCGTCAAGCGACCAACGAGGCGGTTGAGATAGGAAGCCATCAGGGGCTTGACGAAGGCGTTGGCGCACACCGTGTTGAAGCGCTGGAACTCGCGCATTTGCGGCGAGACCTCGAACGACACTGACACCGAGATGTCCGGGTTTTTGGCAAGTAGCCGGTCTCGAACGGTTTTTTCATGCGCGCCGTTCAAGTAGGAATGTATGAAGCCAATCGCGACGCTTTGATAACCGGCAGCAACAATGCGATCGCAGAGGGCATCGACTTCGGAAAGGTCCAGCGCCTTGAGCACCGAACCGTCGGCGCCGATGCGCTCGTCAAGTACAAAGCGCTCGTTGCGCGAAACCAGTGGTGCGGGCAGTACGATATCGAGATCATATTGTTCGAAACGGCTCTCCGTGCGCATTTCGATGACGTCACGGAACCCCCTGGTGGTGATGAAGGCAGTTTTCGCACCCCGGCGCTCGATCAAGGCATTGGTGGCGAGCGTGGTGCCGTGGATGATCGTATCGATCTCGGAGAGATCCACGCCCGCGACCTCAGCGACCTGTCGAATGCCTTCAACGATTGCGTTTTCGGGAAACGAGTAGTCGGTCAGCACTTTGATCGAATGGAGCGTGGCTCCCACTTCCATCGCGACATCGGTAAAGGTTCCACCGATATCGACGCCGACCCTAATTTGCTTGCCATCTTTCGCCATTTTCTTCACTCATGCTCCGTAAACGAGCTGTTGTTGCGCCGCGCCCGGGAAGGCTTGTTTTTCGACGTGCGGCGGCACTCCCCGCCCGCACAGACAGGCGGGGGCAAAAAGCTCTTCAGTGGTTGATGTTTCGGGTGCGCTGCGCGACGGCTAAATGAACGCGCAGAGCTTAAGCGTTATTGCTTGCCGGTGAAATCGACACCCGGCAATGTCGTCGGAAGCGCGGCGCGATCCACGCCAATCCATTTCTTGTAGAGCGCGTCAAGCGATCCGTCCGCGGTATGCCGGGTCACAAAATCTGTGAGGTAGGCGAGCATATCCTGATCGCCCTTGCGCACCGCCATTCCCTGGAAATTGTCGGCAACTTTGTACTTGCGCTCGAATTCGGCGCTGTGTCCTGTTTCCTTGATTACCAGGCCGTATGTGACGCTCCCAAGGATCGCATCGACCTGGCCTGAAAGCAGTGCTTGCACTGTCGTCGCATCATCGTCGAAGCGCTTGATTTCTGTCTCCGGCGGCGCAGCCTTGACCAAAACCGGTTCGAACACGCTGCCTCGGTTGACGCCGATTACGTATTTACCGAGATCCTCGTTACCCTTGATTTCAGCATCCTTTTTTGCCCAGACGGTGATGTCGTTCGACGAGTAGGGAATGACATATTGGATGACCTTGGCGCGCTCTTGCGTAATGGTCATAGAAGGCACGAGGAAATCGACATTGCCGTTGACGAGCAGAGGAATGCGGTTCTGGCCGGTGATGCGTTCGAACTTCACCTCGACGCCGAGTTCCTGGGCAATCAGCTTGGAAAGCTCGATGTCGAAACCCTCGTTTTGACCGTTCTGGTCGATGAAGCCCCAGGGAAACTGATCCATCTGAACCCCAATGACGGCCGTGCCCTTTGCCTTGATCTCTTCCGGCGTCACAGCCCCTGCAGTGTTGGCAAAGGCAGTCGCCGTCAGAATGACCGCCGTAAGACCGGACAGGAACCTGGAACGCGAGATGGTCGGTGCTGAATTGAACATGTTGGTTACCTCTGGTTGGTTTTGATATGCGTTCTTCTTGTTATCTCGCGGCGTTGAGGCGCCGTTCGACTCTTGCGCTGAAGTATGTCAGGGGCAGGCAGATAAAGAAGTAGACGAGCCCGACCGCCCCGTAGACTTGCAGTGGTTGAAACGTGATGTTCGCCATTAGCTGCCCCGAGCGGGTAAGCTCAGTCAGGCCTAAGAGTGCAGCAAGAGCAGTCCCCTTGATAAGGTTCACCAGGAAGCCGATGGTGGCGGGCAAACCGATCCGGAAGGCCTGAGGCAGGACCACGTCGATCATGCGGTAGACATAGCCGATACCAAGCGCGCGGGCGGCCTCGCTTTGACCCGGCGCCACGGCCTGGATGCTGCCACGCCAGATCTCGCCGAGAAACGCGCTGGTGTGCAGCGACAGGCCAACGGTCAGCGCCACCCAAATATCGACTTTGAGGCCAAATACCGGCATTCCAAAATAGACGAAGAACAACTGCACCAAGAGCGGCGTCCCTTGGAAGATCTGGATGTAGGTTGCCATAAGGCCGCGCAGGACTGTCCATTTGCTGGTACGACCGAGCGCTACTGCGAGACCGAGCGCTCCGCCAAAAGTGAACGCGAGAAGAGAGAGGATGACTGTCCAGCGAGCACCTTCCAACAGGAATAGAAACTCTCCGAAACCAAATTCACGGATCATCGATTTGGCCTCACTTTGTCGGATAGGAGAAGTAGGTTCTGCCGACCAGCTGCAATGCGACAGAGAAGAACTGGGACAGCAGGAGGTAGACCGCACCGAGGACGAAATAGATCTCGAAACTGCGGAAGGTTTGGGCGTCCAGCGTCTGCGCCATGTAGGTCAGTTCCTCCGCGGAGACCGACGCAACAAGGCTCGAATTCAGCATCATCAGGATGAACTGACTGCAGAGCGCCGGATAGACCGCACGGATTGCCGGTCGAAAAACGATGAAACGATAAATGTCGATCGTATGCAGGCCAAGCGCCCTGCCCGCCTCGATCTGGCCAGGCCGGATCGACTGCACGCCACCGCGAACGATCTCCGCGGCATATGCCGCGCAGTTGAGTGACATTGCGAGGATCGCTGCCTCTTCGCCGTCCAACTTGATACCGAGCGTCGGCATGCCGAAATAGATAAAGAAGATCTGGACGAGAAACGGTGTGTTGCGGATAAGCTCGATATAGCCCACCGCAATCATCCGCACGGCGGCAAGTTTACTCATGCGCATCAACATAAAGACAATGCCCAGCGAAAGGCCGGCAACCATTGAGATGGCAGACATCCTTAGTGTTTGAATGGCGCCCTCGAGAAACATGGGCCAAGCGGCAAAAACAGGGGCGAAATCGAAGGAATATTGCATCTATACACCTCTGCCCTAGTGATTGAGGATCTGGCTGAGGAACGTCTTGGTGCGTTCATGGCTCGGGTTACTGAAGAACACGTCGGGCTTGGCGCTTTCGACGATCTCACCGCGGTCCATGAAGATGACGCGATGCGCAACGGCTCGGGCAAAGCCCATCTCGTGCGTGACGCAGATCATGGTAATGCCGTCGTCGGCGAGCGACACCATCGTATCGAGCACCTCCTTGACCATCTCGGGATCGAGCGCTGAGGTCGGCTCGTCGAACAACATGATCTTTGGATCCATGCAGAGCGCGCGTGCGATGGCGACACGCTGCTGCTGACCGCCCGATAACTGAGCTGGATACTTCAGCGCCTGCTCGACGATGTGGACGCGCTCAAGATGGCGCATGGCCTTTTCCTTGGCCTCTGCCCCCGACGCCTTGCGAACGCGCCGCTGTGCCAGCATGCAGTTTTCAAGCACTGTTAGATGAGGGAAAAGGTTGAACTGCTGGAACACCATACCGACGTCGCGTCTAATATGGTCGGCATTCGCGCCGCTTTGGTTGAGCCGTGTGCCGTTGACGAAGATTGTGCCTTCCTGAATTTCCTCCAGGTGGTTGATGCAACGGATAAGCGTCGACTTGCCAGAGCCCGACGGACCGCAAAGAACAATGTGCTCGCCGCGAGCGACGTTCAGATTTATGCCCTTTAACACTTGCAAAGGGCCATACCATTTGTTGACGCCGACCATATCTATGGCTTTTTCGGACTTCGCGCTTTCGCTCATTCCTCGTTCCCCTTCCTGTTATCGTCAGGATTTCATTGCGACTTCAAACACGGCATCAACCTCGACGGATGAGCCGCGAGGAAGCGATCCGGCGCCGAGCGCCGTACGGACGTGGCGGCCATTTTCTCCGAAGATTTCGACAAGAAGATCGGAAGCGCCATCAATTACGGCGGGATGTCCCTGGAAGTGCGGCGGCGCGTTCACGAAACCGCGAAGCTGCACGCACGCAATTACTCGGTCGAGGTCCCCGTCGAGGGCGGCACTTACCCGGGCCACAAGGTTCAAAGCGCAAAGACGAGCGGCTTGATAGCCGTCTTCAGGCGAGATGTCCTGCCCCACCACGCCGACGAAATGCTCGATACCGTCGATACGCGGGATCTGTCCTGAGACAAAGAGAAGGGATCCCACGAGCCGGTGCGCAACGTAGTTTCCGGAGGCCGGCGCATTAGAAGGCAACACGATGCCGAGCTTGGAGATGCGTTCAGAGACGACACCCATAGCAAATTCCACCTGATTTTCTGCGAGCGCTTTAAAGCGCTTGTTTCGTTGCCGGAGCCATTCGCCTCGTCTCGACTGACAAGGTATCGCTGGCTCACTTACCGGGACCAAAGATTATTGAAATAGTATCTCATGTCAATACCGACACAAGAGATACTACCTCTCAAGAGGTTGACGCATTTACATCACGATAATCGTATTAATTCAGCTACTTACAGTGCATTTTTAAGTCTCTGTCGGTGCGTGTTGCTAATCAGCGTCGAAAATATTTTTGAGTCATTTGCCATAAAGAGCTTTGAATAAGGCTCGCCGATATGCTCATCGAAGCCTGTGTGCGCACACTTTGAGCGCAATCGCCGACATACAGGTAGTACCACATCTTGAAGTAGTGCTATCTTGTCAGAAGGACACCGAAACCCTATTAATCGTCAAAAGCACCGGTAAAGGGTGACGCTAGGTAACGGGTGAATCTTGGACACACTGACAAGTCGGACCATACAAGCACTCAAGGCTCATATCATCGAGGGTGAACTCGACAAGGGCGATAAGCTTGGATCGCTTAATGACCTTTCTCAACGCTTTGGCGTGAGCCGGACCGTCATTCGCGAAGCGATATCCGCATTGCGGTCTGATGGAGTAGTAGAGGCACGCCATGGCGTCGGCGTGTTTGTACGGAATGTGCCCGCGCCGGAAGATTTGACCGGCTATGATTCCGAGCTGGCACTGGCGCCGCTTCGCCGCCTGAAGACGTCATTCATCGACCTTCTGGAACTGCGAATGGCATTCGAGGTTCATGCGGCGGGTCTTGCTGCGACCCGCCGCTCCTGGGCACAGGAATCAAATATCTGGAATGCTGCCCGCCAATTCGAGGCATCGATCGACGACGAAACCGCCCTCGACAATCTGGACGTTGTTTTCCATCGCTCGATCGCAGAGGCGACGAATAATGGTGCCTTTATAGAGTTCTTCAACTTGATGAGCCTTCAAATACTCCCGCAACCGGCGTTCTCAAAGGAACTCAATCCAGCGCTCATCACGCCCGAGTACATTCAAAACACTGTGAGAGAACACAGGGCTATCTGCGAAGCGATCAGCAGCGGAAATTCCGAACAGGCCCGCGAAGCCATGCGCGCCCATCTAAACCGGAGCCATCTTCGGTACCGCGGCTTTTCAGACGGAGAAACTTCCCCGTTAAGCAATCTCGCCCAATCGCCATGAGCCGATGCGCTACATTGAATCGGCGCCAAGCCCTATTGAAGTCTAATGGCAGACCAGAAACACCAGCGCACCAGACGGTGCGGGTGTGTGGGCTGCAAGTTTGGTTTCTTATCAGTCCATTCAGGGCGCGCGCCGTACTGGGCCGTGATTGCCCCGATAAGACCCTGTACCCGACCAAAGCGTCACACGCAGCATATTTGTGTTTGCCACCCAACCAGGACTGCAAGCGTTGCCGACCGCCGACGCCGCCGGCAGCTCGGGAAAATTGTGACCATCCTAAGCGGCCACAGCAGCTCTGCGAGAGACCGTTCGCTCGCGTACATCCGGCCACCCCCCACGTTGCCCCAACGTGAACGGGTTATCTGGTTGTTCCATCGGCATTTTTTTCTTCTGGTTTGAGCGCTACACTCAAAACACGCATCAATAGCCGCAACGCGTCATCCGACCGCCCATCGGCGCTGAAGCTGTGTTTGATGCCATCCATCGCAGCCGCAATCAGCGCGGCGAGGTCCGCGGGTGATATCTCTAATGCCTTCAGGTCGATCTCCCCTTGAGCTTGAGCTGCAGCCAGTACGTTTGCCAGGAGGTCAAGCAGCTTCGATCTGGCGGCAATCGTTATATCCTTTGCCAGTTTCAAATTGGTGTCGAAGAGTTCCTTGGCGTTATCGCTTTTGCTGAACGGAGCGATCAGTCCTTCCTGGAAGGCAGAGATCGCCGCCGCGATACGGTCCACGACATTTCCCGTGCGGCCAAGCGCGGCCTCAACCTCAGACATTGTCCGTTCGTGTGCACGCGCCGAGCCGGCCCGAAAAAGCTCCTCCTTACTGTTGAAGGCAAGGTAGAGGGAAGCGCGCGAAATCCCTGTAGCACGAGCGATATCCGCCATGGTGGTCTTCTGAAAGCCGTACCGGGCGAACACCGGGAGCGCAGAATCCAAAATTAAAGCTGATTTGCGATTTTCATTTTCCATCTGGACATGTTGACGCCCCCTGTCTGAAATGTCAAAGTGACAATTGGACAATATTAGTCCACTTGTCCAATTAACCGAACTCGCATCGGAGCACGATCATGAAAGAGGCGCGACCGCCACAACAAACCACAGTGCTAGTCACGGGGATCAGCGGCTTCCTTGGCGGGCATGTGGCGCTGCAGCTGTTGCAACAGGGTTATCGTGTTCGCGGAACCCTAAGACGGATGGCGTCAGCCGCTGCAACGATGTCCCGCTTTCAACCGTTCACCGAAAATCTCGGCTTCGTCGAAGCCGATCTGGATCACGACCTCGGCTGGGCGGAAGCGGTTTCGGACTGCGATTACATCATCCATACCGCATCTCCATTTCCGAGTGGCGCGGTGCGCGATCAGACAGGATTGATCCGGACAGCAAAGGAAGGGGCTCTCCGCGTGTTGCGGGCGGCCCATGCAGGCAAGGCGAAAAGGGTCGTCCTCACCTCATCAATCGCAGCCACCAATCATGGCAGCGGGCGTGCACCGTTCAGCGAAAAGGACTGGACGGACACAGAGAGCAAACGCGCGACACCCTATTACAAATCCAAGACTCTGGCCGAGCGCGCCGCTTGGGCGTTCGCTGAAGAACATGATCTGGCCTTGACCGTGATCAATCCGGGTCTCATCCTTGGTCCGTTGTTAGGCAATGACTGCGGCGCGTCCGTCGGACTAATCAGGAAATTGATGAACGGCAAGTTCACGCGATTGCCGCGCTACGGTTGCGCAATCGCTGACGTTCGCGATGTCGCGCTCGCCCATGTCCGTGCGATGGTCGAGCCCGGGGCCACTGGACACAGGTTCATCGTCGGAGGCCGCGTCTTCTGGATGAGGGACATTGCGCACGTACTTGCCCAGTCCTTTCCAGCCTACACTTCCCAGATACCCACTGCGGAACTTCCAAACTGGTTGGTTCGAATTCTGGCTCTCATCGACGCCGACGCGGGGACGATCGTGCATGAGCTTGGAAGGGACCTCCGCATCGACACCTCAAAAGCAGAATGCGTGTTGCAATGGCAGCCGCGTCCCGAAGAAGAAACCATCCGCGCCTGCGGTCAAAGTCTGATCGAAAAAGGACTGGTGACCGCCCGCACCGCTGGCCGAGGATTTGACTTTCGCCGCGAAGAGCCAACGAAACATCCAGGAGATTAGAATGATAAACAATGTTCAGACCGAAGAAGACCGCATCCGTGAAAGCGAGCGCAGCCGATTGCGTGCGCTCGTCGCCGCCGATATCACTGCGGCGGCACCTCTTCATGCCGATGACTTCCAGTTAATCACCCCCATCGGCGGAGCTCTATCGCGGGAAGAATATTTCGGTGCCATCGCCGCCGGCCAGATCAAATACCGCGCATGGGAGCCAAGCGATATTGCCGTCCGTCTTTATGGCTCGGCCGCCGTCATACGCTACCGCGCTCGCCTGGAAGTAATCTTCAACGGACATCTCGTGCCGGCCGCAGACTACTGGCACACAGACACTTATGAAGAGCGCAACAGCCGCTGGATAGTTGTATGGTCTCAGGCCACGACCATCAGCCGCTAGCCAAATCGAGGCTGGTAGCCGTTCCCATAAGCCCTTCGAGCCAGAAGCGGTCGAGTATCCGCTTCGGGCCTTCAGGACCAACGATGGGCCATGCGTCGCCTAGAGTTGCGGGGTTAGTCCTCGATGTCGACCTGCTGGAAGCGATGCGAGCCCAATGGCTCCATCACGTAGTTCTTCACCTCTTTCGACATCGGCAGCACAACCGTGGAGTGGGCAATCGGAACCCAAGGTGCCTGATCGCTGATGATGGCCTGTGCCTCTTCGTACAGTTTCGTCCGCTCGCTTTGATCCGAGCTGGTACGCGCCTTCTGGAAGATCTCATCGAGCGGCTTGTAGCACCAGTTGGCATTGTTGCTGCCGCCAACGCCAGAGCAGCTGAAGAAATAGCTGAGCAAATTGTCAGGATCGCCGTTGTCGCTCGTGCCGCCCAAGATGACGGCGCCATCGCGCGCTTCGTCGCGCACCTTCTTCAGATACTCGCCCCACTCGTAGGAAACGATTTCGACACCGATGCCCACCTTGGCAAGGTCCGCCTGCATCAGCTCTGCCGCGCGGCGAGCGTTCGGCATATAGGGACGGCTGACAGGCATAGCCCAGATCTTCATCTTCAGATCTTTGACGCCGGCCCCATCCAGCAGCTTCTTTGCCATTTCCGGATCGTAGCTGTAGCCCTCTATTTTGCCGTTATAGCCCCACATCGTCGGCGGCAGGACGCTTTTGGCGACCTGTCCCATGCCCTGATAAACGGAACCGACAATCGCCTTGCGGTCGATCGCCATATTGATGGCGCGGCGTACTTCCAGCTTGTCGAACGGCGCGATCAAGGTATTCATCGCGAGATAGGAGACGTTGAGACCTGGCTGTTCCAGAACAGTAAGGTCCGGATTTGCCTTCAGCCCGGCCACGTCAGCCGGCGCCGGGTATGGAGCGACATGGCATTCTCCCGCCTGGAGCTTCTGCATGCGTGTCGTCGGATCGGTAGTGATCGCGAAGATGAGGTTGTCGATCTTCGGCGCGCCTGCCCAATAGTCTGCATTGGCCGCAAAGCGAATTGCCGCATCTTGCTGATAATCGACAAAGCGGAACGGCCCGGTTCCGACCGGCTTACGGTCAAGATCCTCGCGCCGTCCTTCAGCCGCCAGCTTGTCGGCATATTCCTTCGACATGATCGAGCCGAAGTTCAGGGCAAGCTTTGACGGAAGCGATGCATCCGGCTGCTTCAGGACGAACTTGACGGTCTTTTCGTCCACCTTGACGATGGCCTTGATGACCGATGGCATGTCCATGGCATTGAACATTTCCCAGTTGGCACCGGGGAAATAGCTGTTCCAGGGATCGTTCTTGTCCAACTGGCGATTATAGGTGAAGAGCACGTCGTCGGCGTTGAAATCACGCGTCGGTGTGAAGTCATCCGTCGACTGGAACTTCACGCCCTCACGCAGTTTCAGCGTGTATTCGAGATTATCGTCGGAAATTGTCCAGCTTTCAGCGAGGCCCGGAATAACCTTGGTCGTACCGCTTTCGAATTCGGTCAGGCGATCATAGATCGTCTCCGCCGAAGCGTCCCAAGTACTGTTGGCCGAGTAGAGCGCTGCATCGAACCCCTCTGGCGCGCCCTCCGAGCAATAAACGAGCGTCTTTGCCATGGCCGGTGTCAGGGCGACGCCCGAAAGCATCGTTGCTGCAAACAGAGAAACAACGGTCTTGCGCGTCCGTGCGAATTTTAGAGTCATTGGCTTATCCTCCCTCAGGAATGGAATGCGAGATGCCCGGCGAATGGCTCGCGCGCACAGGTCAATCGGCTTTGCCGGCCGTCGTGCCGAGGCCGCGACCGGGCGTCCAGACAGGGTCTGGCGCGGTCCAGAGCACATCGTTGCGGATCAGTTTCACCAGTTCACCCGCCTGCAGGTCGAGGAAGCGCTCGCCCTTGTCAGCTGTTGCACTGCGCGGATCGCCCCAGGTGCCGGTGACCGGCGCACGCTCGGCGAAGGAATAGAAGCGCGACACGTCCGCCGGCACATCGACGGGATGTTGCTGGTTGCCATATGCCTGCCCGAACATCTCGGTCTTTACCGCGTCCGGGACGATTGCCAACATGACAGATGCCTCGCCTTCGCAAGCATGCTGCGCACCGGTGTCGACCTCGAAGATTTTCCCCGCCTCCTCCGGCGCCAGCATCCAAGGCGTCGTGGCGACGATCGGCATGGCAAACTCGACCGCCAGCTCACGCACGGCAACCGCGAGCGGATCCATGTTGCCGCCGTGTCCATTGACGATGAAGAGCCGTTGGAAGCCGAGCGTCTTCAGCGAGCGCACGATGCAGCGGATGACGCGGCTGAGCGTATCGTAGTCGAGCGTGATGGTTCCGCCGAAAGGCAGGTGGTGTTCGCTCATGCCAAGCCAGAGGCCAGGCAGAACGGCGACCGGGATATCATCGGCAACCAGACGGGCGGCGCGAATGGCCGCCGCCGATGCGCTGGCGGTATCGGTAATAACCGGCAGATGCGGGCCGTGCTGTTCCAGCGAGCCGATCGGCAGAATGGCGAGCGCCCCGGGCTTGCCGGCAATTTCGCGCAGGCTGGGTGCGGTCATGCGCGCCCATTCAACTTCCTTCGTCATGTCAGGCCTCTTTCATCAGATCACGTTCATGTCCGGATCGCAGGCGCCTGGACCGCCACACGCCTGTCTGCGTCGGACCAGCATTCCGAAACATGCCGAAACGGCGGCCGACAGAAGGGCGCCGATTTGCGTTGGTTCGCGTCACTGTTATCTCCGGCAAGCAGTGGGTCGGGCTTCGCCTCCGCTCCGCCGAGCGAACAGCTCCAAATTTGCACAGTCGGAAATATCAATCAAATTATTTTTCGGATAAGAAAATTATATTTCTTAAAATACCTACCTCGAGCATCAATTCATCGAACCGCCATGCGCCGCCCATGCGGACGGAAGGCGGAACGCCCTATAGCGCTCGTCTGCGTCTCAACCCTCGGCCAGATGACACCTCGCCTGGCGCGGGCCATCGCCGAGGCGGTGGAGAACCTGCGGTGCCTCGCAGCCAGCAGCAGCCTTGGCGCATCGTTCCCTGTAGAAGCAACCGGCCGGCAATTTGCGGTTGTTTGGAAGCTCCCCGATCCGCACCTCGGCAAGGGTCGGCAAGGGGCTTGCGAAACTCGGAGCTGAGGCCAGAAGCGTTTGAGTGTACGGGTGCCGAGGATTGCCAAGAACCTCGTCGGCGGGACCTGATTCAACGATCTGGCCGAGATACATCACAGCGACATCGTCGCAAAAATGGCGCACCAGCGCGACATCGTGCGAAATCAAGAGGTACGTTAACCCCCGCTCCCGCTGCAACTTCAAAAGCAGGTTGACGATCTGCGCCTGCACCGACACATCGAGCGCCGATGTCGGCTCGTCCAACACCATGAGATCGGGATCCGTGCTGATCGCGCGGGCGATTGCGATGCGCTGGCGCTGGCCACCTGAAAACTCGTGGGGCAGGCGATCCAGATGTTCCGGCCTCAAGCCGACGGCAGCGGCCAGTTGCTCCGCCTTCGCATGCAACTCGGCATTGCTGTGTCCGCCGCGAATGTGCAGCGGTTCGCTGATCAGCCGCCAGACCGGCAGCCGCCGATCGAGCGAGGATTGCGGATCCTGGAAAACGATCTGCATCTTCTGCCGCAGATCGCGCTTTTGCTTTCCCTGTGTTGCCTGCAAATCCTGGCCGTCGATCGTCACCCTGCCCTGCTCGTAAGGCGCAAGCCCGATGATCGCCTGGGCGAGCGTGCTCTTGCCGCAACCGGACTCGCCGACAATGCCGAGGCTTCTACCGCCGCGAACCTCAAGGGTGACGCCGTTGACGGCGTGCACATGCGAGGTGGGGCGACCGAGCCAGTCTCGGGACGCGGGGAAGCGGACTTTGAGATCGGAAACTTCCAGAACGGGCCGGGTTATCGTGTCAATACCTTCGGTCATTGCGGGCTCCCCTGCTCTGTTTCCGGTCCGACACCACGCCGCCAGCAGGCCACCTGTCGGCCATTGGCGCCCTCCAACTGCGGAGACCGGGATCGACAGAGATCAACCGCTTCCTTGCATCGTGGCTGGAAATAGCAGCCGGCAGGCGGGTGCATCAGGTTCGGTACCGCGCCGGTGATCGCTTCGAGTTCCTGCTTCGGCGCCACCCGTTCCGGCAGGCAGCGCAGCAGCGCCTGGGTATAGGGGTGCTGCGGCGCGTCGAGAATGGCTCGCGTCACGCCCTGCTCCACGATCCTTCCGGCATACATCACGTAAAGTCGATCGCAGAGCTGCGACACGACCGCGACGTTATGCGAGATGAAGATCACCGACGTCCCGGTCCGGCGGGCGCGGTTCTGGATAAGCCGCAGTATCACGGCCTGGACGGTGACATCGAGCGCAGTCGTCGGCTCGTCGGCGATGATGAGCCCGGGATTGCAGGAGAATGCCATCGCGATCAGAACCCGTTGCCGCATGCCGCCGGAGAGCTCGAACGGATAGAGCTTCATGACCCGCTCGGGCTCGCCGATCAGCATGTCGGCAAGAATATCCCGGGCAATGCGCCTGGCATCCGTCAAGCTTGCCTCCTCGTGACGCATGATGACATCAGTCAGCTGCTTGCCGATGCGGATCGTCGGGTTGAGCGCGTTCATCGGCTCCTGGAAGATGGTCGAGACCATCTTGCCGCGCACATCCTGCAGTTGGCTCTCGTTCATGGCGAGGGTGCTATGACCAAAGATCCTGACGGAGCCGCCGGTGATCCTGTAGCGCCCCTTGGGCAGCAGCCCGGTTGCTGCCATGGTCGTCACCGATTTGCCGCAGCCGGACTCGCCGACGATCCCGACGATCTCTGCCTTTGCGACATTGATCGACACATTGTCGAGCGCCTTGATCGCCCCGCTGAAGGTTGGGAACTCCAGCGACAGATTGTGAATGGCCAGCGCCTGACCGCGAGATTCAACAATACCGGTCGTCATCATCTGCCCCTCAAGCGCGGGTCGAGCATATCGCGGATGCCGTCGCCAACGAGGTTACATCCCATGGCCGTGATCAGAATGGCGAGACCCGGGAAGGTCGCGTACCACCACTGATCGAGCATGTAGCTGCGGCCGCTGCTGACGAGCGCGCCCCATTCGGCGGTGGGCGGCTGAGCACCGAGGCCGATGAAGCTGAGGGCGGCTGCGATCAGCACAACACCGCCAAGATCGAGCGTCGCCTGCACGATGATCGGCGACATGGCGTTTGGCAGGATATGCCAGCGCAGAATGTAGAGCGGCGAGGCACCGAAAGTGCGCGACGCCTTTACGAAGACCTGCTCGCGCAAGGACAGCGTTTGACCGCGGGCCAGGCGCACATAGGCGGGAATCCGCACGATCGCCACGGCTAGCATGGAGTTGAAGAGGCTGGGCCCAAGGGCCGCGGCCAGCGCCATGGCCAACACGAGCGCCGGCAAGGCAAGGACGACGTCCATCAGCCGCATGACGGCGGTGTCGACCCGTCCGCCGACCACGCCGGAAAAACAGCCGATCAGCACCCCAACCGACATCGAGATCAGGACAATCATGAAGGCGGCGCCGCAGGATGCCCTTGCCCCATAGACGACGCGCGAGAACAGGTCGCGGCCGACCTCGTCGGTACCGAACCAATGGGCAGCACTCGGTGGCAGCAGACGCGCCGTCAGCGAGACCTTGTCCGGGTTGTACGGCGCGATCACCGGCGCGGCGATGATCATGATGAGGACGAGCAGGATGATGGCAGCGCCAACCAGGGTCAGCGGGCTCCGGCGGCTGAGGTACCAGAGATAACGCAGCCGCTCGGATAGGGACCTGGTCCTGCGCATTGCGGAACTCGCCGCGACAGGTTCGGTGGGGATGACGGCAGACATGATCAGACCTCCCTGATCTGGGGGTCGGCGAGCATGTAGGCGAGATCGACCAGGAGATTGATCAGCACATACCCAATGGAAGCGACGATCGTGAAGCCCATGATGGCGGGAAAATCGAGCGTCTGAATGGAGGTGACGACGTAGGTGCCCATGCCGGGCCAGGCAAAGATCGTCTCGGTCAGCACCGCGCCATAGAGAAGATCGCCAAGTGCCAGCCCGAGCAGGGTGATGGAAGGGATCAGCGCGTTTCTGAGCGCATAGTTGAAGATGATCATGCCCTTGCGCAGGCCGCTGGCGCGCGCAGTGCGAATGTAGTCTTCCTGCAGGACATCCAGCATCGAGGCGCGTATCTGGCGCGTGATCACACCCATATTGGCAAAGGCCAACACAAAGCCCGGCAGGATGATGTGGTAGACGGCGCTGCGGAAGGCATCGAAGCGGCCTTGCAGCAACGAGTCGATCAACAGGAACCCGGTGATGCGTTCGGGCGCAACGATGCCCATGGCCAGACGGCCGCTGCCGGGCAGTATCTGAAACTTGGCGTAGAAGAGATAGATCAGGATGAGGCCGAACCAGAATACCGGCATCGAGATGCCGCACACGGAGACAGTGCGCGCAATCTGGTCAATCGGACCGTCCTTGTAGACCGCCGACAGCACGCCAAGCGGTACACCCAGACAGATCGCGATGAAGAGCGCGACCGTTCCAAGCTCCAGCGTCGCCGGCAGGAAGGTGCGGATATCGCCGGCGACCGGGCGATTGGTCCGCAGGGACGTCCCCAGATCGCCCTGCAGCAGATTGCCGATATAGATGGTGAACTGTTCGACAACAGGTCGATCAAGGCCGAGATTGCGCCTGACGTTTTCAAGCGTTTCGGCGCTCGCCCGGTCGCCTGCGATCATGCGCGCCGGATCTCCCGGGATGAGATGGGAGATCGTGAAGGTGATGACGGCGACGCCTAACACCACGAAAAGCAAAAGTACCAGGCGCGGGATGATGATGCGGGTGATAGCCATGGACGTCAGCCCTTCCGGCAGGAGAACCCTGACCTTGCTTGGGAAACGATGAAACCCTGCCGCCACAGCCGTTGAGGCGGGCGGCAGGTGTTGCGTGGAATGAGGCCCGTCAAGGCCGCGGGATCGGCCTGATCCGGCTCCGTCATTCCGTTTTCGACATCGTTCCGAAGTTGTAGACCTGGATCAGCATGGGGTTGTAGACATAGCCTTGCACGACGGCGCGGCGGGCGAAGATGTCGTTCTTTTCCATGATGTAGAGATAGGGCGCGTCCTCAGTCGAGAGCTTCTGCGCTTCGGCATAGAGTTCCTTGCGCTTCTCCTCGTCGACGATGGATCCCGCCTCTTTCACGAGCGTGGTCACCTTGGTGTTGTCGTAGAAGGAACGGTTGCCCGGACCGCCCATTTTGTCGGCGTCGAACCAATAGTTCATGAACATGTAGGGGTCGGCGAAATCAGGCGTCCAGGCGCCGGGAGCCATATCGAATTTGCCATTGGCCACCAGTTCGCGTTTGGTCGTGTCGGCGACCGCCTGCAGATCGAGCTTGATGCCGATTTCCGCAAGAGACGCCTGCAATGCAAGCCCGACCGGCTCCCAGGCAGGATCGGCTTGAGAGAAAGTGTAGGTCAGGCGAATGTCACTCTTGCCGGAGTCGGCGAGCAGGGCCTTGGCCTTCTCGACATCATATGTGTACTGGAAACCCTTCGGGTCGTGCCCCCACATGCCGCTCGGCACCGCGCCGCGCATCTGCTTGGCCTGGCCGAGCATGATGCCGTCTATGATGCCCCGATAGTCGACCGCATAGGAAATCGCCTGGCGAACCCTGGCGTCATCCAGCGGCGGCTGGCGGTTGTTCATGTAGATGTAGTTCACATACATGCTGGGATTGCTCTCGACCACGACGGAGGCGTCCTTCTGCAGCGCCTCCGCCTGATCGAGCGGGATCTGCTCGATGATGTCGGCATCACCGTTGGTCAGTTGAAGACGACGGGCCGAGACGTCGCCGACGATGCGGACGACCACTTGTTTCAGCGCCGGCTTGGTGCCTGCGTAGTGCTCGTTGCGATCGAGCACGATGCTCTGGTTGCGCTCCCAGGAAGCTATACGGTATGGGCCGCTACCTGCGGAGTGCTCCGCAAGCCAGGCCTTCGCCATGTCGCCGTCCTTCTCGTGCTCCATCACCTTGGGATTGATGATCGCCGCACCGGAGACGGCGAGTGTCGAGATGAAGGGCGCAAATGGCGCCGTCAGATGGAATCTCACCGTCTGCGGATCGACGACCTCGACCTCCTTCAGCACCGGAAACGCGTCGGAGGGTCCCGCCTTCAGCTTCATCAATCGATCGAAGCTGAATTTGACCGCAGCGGCGTCGACCGGTGTGCCGTCATCGAACTTGTGGCCGCTGGCGAGCTTGAAGGTCCACACGAGGCCGGCGTCGTCGGCAGTCCAGCTTTCAGCCAGTTCGGGGCCGACCTCCGTTGTCGCACCCTTGTAGGCCACGAGCCTTTCATAGGCAGCGTAAATCAGTGTGTAGCCGCTGTTGCTGATTTCGACGCCAGGATCGGCGGTCGGCGGATCTTCCGCTCGCGCCAGTACCAGCACGTCCTGCGCAGCGATCGCGCCGGAAAGAGGCGTTGATGCCAGAAGCAAGGCGACGCCAATCGATTTCCACTTGGAAGCGTTCATCTCGTAGTCCTCCCCAGAACTGCGGCGCACGATGCCCTCCCGGCACCGACCGCAGCACTAGAGTAGGAAACGATTTTCCTAAGTGCAATATTTTTTCTTATCGTACTCGTCTTTAGTTACATTAGCTTGTGAGCTTGGTCGTTTGTGCGTTCGCCAAGGTGGAGACCAATTCGGTTTCCGGGGTCGAGCAAACGCACAGGATTTGCGCAGGTTCTTCGCTCACGCTGAGATAGGCGTGCCCCGTCATGGCATCGAAATAGCAGGAATCGCCTTTCTTGAGCCGTAAGGGCGCATAGATCTCGGTATGAAGTTCGAGTTCCCCTTCGATAACGTAGAAGAACTCCTCGCCCTTGTGCCGGATAAGCGGCCCGAACTCCTCGAGCGTGCGGGCGCGGGCCACCGCCACGATCGGAACCATCGACTTCTTCGAAATCTCCGTACAAACATAGAGATAGTCGTAGTTTTGTGTGATGATCTCCCGCCCATCGCCGGATCTGGTATAAGTGCGGCGCCCCAGCATACTGGGGGCTTCCTCAGCACCCGCCGTGGTCCCGAAAAGCTCGACGATATCGACCTTGAGGCCCTGGGCGAGCTGAATCAATCGGTCGTAGGTGAGCTGCATCTGGTTGTTCTCGACCTTGGAAAGGGTCGAGACCGCAAGCCCGGTCATGGAGCTCACCTCTGCCAGCGTCCAGCGATTGCGGTTGCGAATCTCCTTCAGGATATCGCCGAGGCTGGATTTCGCATCGGTCATCGTTGGCGTCTCCAATTTACCTGCAGCCGTTCCGGACCGCGTGCCGCTCTCGGCTCAGCCCGCGACGCGGGCAGAATCCGACTGGCATGATAGGAAAACCATTTCCTATAATACTTGGCCGAAATCAACATCGGCTTGAAAAGCAATCCCATACTAGAGCATCCCGCTTTCACGTGGAATCGCCGAAGGTGGATAAGATGCCCTAGAATCAAAGTGCTAGAGCGCCGAGCGACACCCTTGCACCCAGGCGTCACCGGCACGACCCAATGGCTGCCAAATCTTCGCCGCGCTGAGCCGCGCCAAATGGCATCCTTTCTACTGTGCGAACGGGTCGCCGACCTTCGGCCAATAGGGGCGTCTCAATTTTGTGAAGGGCAGCTGTTCAAAGCTGGGTTGCAAGGCGCCGGGGCCGCCGACATAGAGGATTTCGCTGGCGATCGGTTCAAAGCCGGCGCGGAAGTGGTTGCTCGACTTCACCACGACAATCTTCCTCTGCGCCGGGTTCAAGCCCAGCGCCGTCATGCATTCCGGGTGGAAGACTTGTGTGCGCACGGTGTTCAGCACGATGTCGATGCCGCCTGCCGTAACCCACACCGCGTCGCCGATCCCGAGCGGCGTCGGCCCGAAGCGCTGGGTAACGCCGGAGGTGATGCGCCTGACATTCACGGTCAGATCCAGGGGGTCGCCGGAGGCCGGCCCGACCTTGCCGCCGATCCTCAGCGCCAATGTCGCCCCTTCTCCCGCCTCGCGGCACATGCGCACCGCAATCGGGTCCCAGTAGAGGCAGGTCGCCACGTCCTCGATGCCGCGTTCGATGATGCGGCGCAGGATGAAGGTCGAGTCTCCGGGCGCCCCGCCGCCGGCATTGTCGGAGACGTCCGCCAGCACGATCGGTCCGCTCTTCGCGGCGACGGCCCGATCCAGCGCGTCATCGATATCGAGGTAGGTGCCGCGCATTTCCTCACGCGCATCGAATATCTCTCTGCCAAAGGCCTCCGCGGTCCGTGCCGCCTTCGCTGTATCGTTGTCGGTCACGACGAGCATCTTGGCGCCGACATCTTCGACGTCTCCCCAGGGAAAGCCGTGACCGAAGGAGACCGAGAGAATGCCATCCTGCCCCTCCATCGCCTTCATGCGGTCGACAATGCCGCGCAACGGCGCGCGATGCGGGTGGAAGGTATTGATCATCCGGCAGTCATAGAGGCCCATCACCGGCCGCACTTCGC
Organism: Ensifer sp. Root31; assembly: GCF_001424825.1. Taxonomy (NCBI): domain Bacteria; kingdom Pseudomonadati; phylum Pseudomonadota; class Alphaproteobacteria; order Hyphomicrobiales; family Rhizobiaceae; genus Ensifer; species Ensifer sp. Root31. Next base: position 24,419 of record NZ_LMCO01000033.1, read on the forward strand.
CCGCAAGGGTTCGCTTCATCAACCGGAACAATTGGTCGGCGACCTCCTCGATGTCGGTGTGCGGATACTCCTTGTAGGTGGAGATCATAGTCGCGCTCGAGAGCATGCGATCGGTGATGTGGCAATGCAGATCAAGCTCGGCAGCAACCGGGACATTCGGCCCGACCACTCCGCGCACATGCTCGAGCAGATCCCCCTCAACATCGTCATAGCCCTCGGCAACGCAGGCGCCGTGCAGGGCAAGCATGACCGCGTCGACCGGCATCGCCGCCTCGAGGTCGCCGAGGATGGTGGAGCGGAAGCTTTCATAGACCGCCCGCGTGGTCTTGCCGCCGGGCTCAGCCACGGCGCAGAGGCTCTCCACCACGTCCCAGGCTTCTTCGTCGGCACCATTGCGCCAGACAGACATTTGCGACGAGCAGCAGGTGAGCGGCCTGCTGGTGGCGTCGCCATAGGCGATCAGGTTTTCCCGGAAGGCCTCAAGGCCCGTCTGCATCGGCGAAAACGTATTGGTTTCGGTGTCCAGCCCCGCAATAAACAGTTTCATTTTTGCCTCTCGCCAACAAAGAAAGATATTTTCTAATCATAAAACTATGTTTATCGTCGGAAAGTCAAATGCATCATTCGCGCCATCGCGCGGCTGGCCGGGGAGGCAGGAATGCGCATATATATTTCCGCGGATATCGAGGGGATAGTCGGGGTCGTCAGCCGCGACCAGCTGATGCCGGAAGGTTTCGAATACGAAAACGCGCGCCGTTGGATGACAGATACCGTCGTTCACGCCTGCGAGGCTGCTCACGAGGAAGGTGTGGAAGAGGTTATCCTCAGCGATTCCCACGGAAATGGCGAGAGTATCCTAATTGACCGTCTGCCCGACTATGTGCAAATCGTCCGCAGCTGGCCGCGGCCGCTAATGATGATGCAGGGCGTCGAGCTCGGTTCCTTCGTTGGTGCGATGCTTCTCGGCTACCATGCCGGGGCAAGTCATCCGGGTGGCGTGCTGTCGCACACGATCGGCGGCACAGCCTTTGCCGAGGTGCGGATCAACGGTGTCGTCATGCCGGAGGCCGGCATCAATGCTGCCATTGCCGGGCATTTCGACGTGCCGGTCCTGCTCGCCTCAGGCGACAACATCGCCTTGGACGAGATCAAAGCGCGTATCGGCGATATCGTGACGGTGCCGGTCAAGCAGGTTTACAGCACACAATCGGCGATATCGTTGACGCCGGCCGTCGCGCATCGCCGGATTCGCGAGGGCGTCAAAGCGGCGCTGGCGAGAGCCGGCGCGGCGAAACCGTTCAAGTTGGAAAACCCGACGCTGGAGATCGTGTTCCGAAATCGCCTGCCGGCCGAATATCTCTCTTACCTCAAGGGCGTCGAGCGCACCGACGGTTATACGATCCGCTACCAGGGCGACGACATGATCGACGTCTCGCGCTTCATCCAATTCGTGGTCGGCTACAATTCACGCCTGACTTTCTGACCAACTCCGCTACGGAATCCCGCCATGACCACCTCCATTATCCTCGGCGCCGGCATGGTCGGCGTCTCCACCGCGCTTGCATTGCAGGAGAGCGGGCACCAGGTGGTGCTGCTGGATCGCCAGGCACCAGGGCGGGAAACAAGCTATGGCAACGCCGGCATCATTCAAACTGAAGCCGTCGAGCCCTATGCCTTCCCACGCAGCTTGAACGAAATTGCCAGGGTGGCGCTCAAGCGCGGCAACGACGTCGATTGGCGGCTTGGCGATATGCGACGTCTGGCGGGGCCGCTCTGGCGCTATTTCACACAGTCTGCGGCTGCGCCTTACGCGAGAACAATTGCTGCCTATTCCCAGCTCGCGCTGCGCGCGAGCGACGATCACGCGCGCTTCATCGAGCCCGCGGGTGCTGGTGAACTGATCGTGCGGCGGGGATGGCGCGCTGTCTATCGTACGCCCGCGAATTTCGAAGCAGCTGCCGCGGCCGCGGAGCGGCTGAGGCGTGTCTACGGCGTGCCCTCAGATGTGCTTGGTGCGGACGAACTTGCGGCGAGCGAACCCGCGCTGCTGCGTCGGCTTGCGGGTGCTGTCCATTGGACCTCGCCTTGGACCTGCCGTGACCCGGGCGAACTGGTTGCGCGCTACGCCGCTCTCTTCGTGGCGCGCGGCGGGACGCTGGCTCGGGGTGACGCCATGACGTTGCAGCAGAATGGTGCCGGTTGGCGGGTCTTGTCTGAGGATGGCGTTGTCGGCGCTGAAAACGCGGTCATTGCCCTGGGACCATGGTCGCCGCCGCTTGCGAAGATGTTCGGCTATAGCATACCCATGGTGTTCAAGCGCGGTTATCACAGGCATTTTTCAGGCCCGGACGGGCCGCGCGTCTCAATGCTCGATGTCGACAATTCCACGTTGATTGCGCCGATGAATGCGGGATGGCGGGTTTTGACCGGCGCGCATATTGCGCCGCCGGGAGCAGCGCCTGCCTCGCGACAGATTCGACACGCGACCAGCGCTGCGCGCGAGCTTTTTGCGCTGGGCGAGCCCATCGAACCGACGCCATGGTCGGGTACCCGCCCCTGCATACCCGACATGCTGCCTGTCGTCGGCCCGACCCGGCATAAGGGCTTGTGGTTCCATTTTGGTCACGGCCATCAGGGCTTCACATTGGGCCCGACGACCGCATTCCTCCTGGCAGAGTTCATGGCAATGGGCCGCTCGCATCCCCTTACTCTCCCCCTGCTGCCGTCAGCGCGAGGTTGGGCGTAACGCAGCCGCAAAGACCACGACGGATTGTGTTGGGGTGGATTTTGGGATGTTGATCATCGACGTTGACCGATTCAAAACACCTCCCGCTCGAAGAGCGAAGCCCACTCCATCGGAGCCTTTTCCTTTTCGGCTCCCTCCGGCGGAGCGACAATCGCAGCCTGCGCGAGGGCAATTCATTGTTGACGAGACCCGCATGCATTTTTGCCGCGCCGTGGCCAACTGACCGGGTCAACTACCAGCGTGATGTCGAACCGACAGCAACGCCTATCGGCTGCTCTTAGGAAGCTCTTCGTCGAAACGGGTCTTTTCGCGCCCCGGGTCGTCGTCGAGGATCTCCTCCTCGCTGTCTTCCGGCAACGCTTCATCCGGGTCCATATTGGCTTCATCCCGGCTCGGAACCGGCGGCACGCGGCCCTGATCGGACGGCGGATTGTCGGCATCGTGCAAAGGGAATTCGCCGGACCGGTCTGGCAACGGAATCGTCTCGGGAGGGCTCGATGTCCAGTTCTGTTCCTTCGGATCGCTCATCATCTGACTCCTTTCCTGTTGGAAAGTGAACCGACGGCCATCGGGAATGTTCCCTATCGGGAGGCATTCTTATGCCGATCAGATCCGATCGCATGAAGCTCTACCCCGGCGGCGGAACACACTCGAAGGAATGGAAGGCCTTCCGCGCCTCCCTAATCGAACGCGCCCGCAACGCTTGCGAGGGCAGGCCAAAGCTCCCGGAATGCCGCGCCGCCAACGGCCAGCCTCACCCGAAGACCGGCAGCAAGGTTGTGCTGACGATCGCTCAACCCCTGCGAATGCGCCGGCGGCGAGAGCCAGTGCGTCGACCCTCCCCGCGGGTGGACCGTAATGATCTCTTCGCCATCCATGGCCATCAAGCCGGAGAATGGGTTTGAACCATGCGGCTCAGGCGTGGAGCGGTGGCAGAAAACAGTTCTGTGTGCGGGACCGGGCAGTCTTTGCCAAGCTCTTGCAATCACACGGCACTTTGTTGGCCGATCACTGTTGGCCAGCCCCTTCACTTTACTGATGCTCATAGCCGCGGAGGTCTGCCGGGGGCCGCGGATAGGGATTAGCAGCGCGATCGAGCTGCTATGGCGTTTCGGAGAACGGGGATCGGTCCATCTAAACCAGCGATTTCCCGAGCCTGCTCCTTGGAAAGCAACCGAGGCGGCCTTTATTGACCGATGCTAAGCGCGGCACATCCAAGGTCCGTAAAGTGCGGCGCAGAGAATGGGACCCAGCTGGTATCGGCGCGTTCTCCGTTAACGTGGTCCGCTTGGCGGCTCACCGGGTCAGTCGGGGCGTAGCTGAGAACGGACATCTATTCCGGGGCAATTATCATTTCGCCTAGAACTTGATGACGCCATCCGAGAGAGAAGCCCGCAGCTTGTAATGTACCGGTACCGACCGGTAGCGTTCGATCAAATCGGGCGATGCCTTCTTGCCATAGTGTACCATCATTTCTGGCATCAAAATGCGCTCTCCCGCGAACGCTTCGTACCTCACCAACGCTCCTGCAGCGATACGGCCGGGTTTGATGATACGACAATAGAAGCCGGGTCGAGCAGCATTGATGTACATTTTTGAGAAACAAGGGTCATCCATTCTTTCGCAAAGGATTCGGCATGGCATCCGAGGTGCTGTCACTTCCATCACCAGATCGCCGGTGGTGAAACGATCCCCGGCCGCTACGACTTGATTGTCCAGTCCTTCAAGGCAAAGATTTTCGCCGAAAAGTCCGTAGGCAATGGATCTGTTCAGTTTCTTTTCCCACCAGGCACGGCTCACATCTCCCTCGATGTAGATGGCCTGGTCGGGGCCGCCGTGGTGCTTCCGGTTGCAGACAGCGTCGCCTTCAAGTCCTTCACATCCAACTAACGGGCTGTGGCGGGTCGGACGTTTGTTGATTCCGGTTTTCATCCGGTTGCCCGGTCTTACTTCCGCTTTCCCAGTGCACACCGCCAGCACTCTCAGTTCTCGAATCCCGCCCGGCATTTAGAGCATTGCGATCATTATTGCGATGGCCACCATCGCAAGTACTGCTACGCCGACGTGAAGAAAGTGCGCTGCGCTGCTGTTGCTTTTAAAGGTTCGTGCCATGATATCACCTCGTCAGTAGACAAGTTAACGCGCGGCTTGTGTGATGGTTCAAGCCTTCCCGCTCCAAGGCTATTTTAGCGCGCACGCGAGCATCTTGCCGCTCGTCTTGAGGCTTCCTATCTCAAGTAGCGTCCTCGACATGGAGCCTCGAGATGGATGAGCTTGCAGCGAATGGCGTTCCCGACGCCGAGATCGAAGTAATCCCGCCCGCGCGTGATGAAGTTCCCGCGGGAAACACAACCGTATGCCTTTGTTGTCAAGAAGTGCGCTCGGCCTCGCGAATGGACGCCGATGGCTGCGGTATTTGTGACGAGTGCCTGGCGCCATCATTTGAGGGGTTATTCGCACGGGAGTTTCGAAGTGAAACGGGCGTGATCAATCGCCCTTTGCGGACGTGGGCGCCGTAAGCCTGTCAAAGCGGGTTGGGGACAATGACTAGCCAGAGCGCGGCGACGCGAGTGGCTCCTTTTCCCACGTCCTCACCCCTCATTTTTGAATATTAGAATAAAAACACATGAAGTTGCCTCGCTTCGGAACAAATGCGCACCGCGCTGGTTAAAGCGCGACCTACGGAATCCTAAGAACCAATCGATCCCCCCATGATCGTCGACAAGACGCTCATGAAAACATGCGTGTGAACTCAGATATGCGGAAAGTAGTTGTCATCAGCGATTTTCAGGACGGTTGGCCTCCTGCTTCTGCGGTTCCCACCAAGGCCGAACGTCTACTGACCTGGACGACGCGATTGAAGGAAGAGCAGGAGGAGTGGCAGTCTGGGGACCATGAAATCGTGGTAGAGGGCGGCTATCTGGAGCGTCTCCCTTTGGCGTGCCTCGCTCAAGGAATGGTTGATCGCGCGGAAATCTGGAGCCACTGGCGTAACAACGCCCCACCCGATGAATGTCCTGCTGAGGCGCATTTGAAGCGACGCGTCTTCATCTTGAACGGCCCGGATCATCCGTTCTCCTCTGATGATATGCTTGCTCACATTGAGGTTTATGGCGCTCCTACCATCCTTTGCGTCTTAGGGCTGGGTGTCAGTGAGGAAATACTTCTCCCCTGCCATCGCAGCTTCAAAATCTATAACTCGATAGATGCGCCCGCCCTGCGAATTCCGTCCAACATAAGCCGTCACTTCGATCTCATCCTGTCGGCTTCCAAAGAGCAGAGCGACGAGATCCGCGCGCGCCATCCAGAGACGCAGATCGCCATCCTTCCGATCGGACCCGAGTTCGCGTCCCCCTCCACGTTTTATCCAATCGAAGGACCGAAGGATTACGACGTCATTTATGTAGCCGCTGCTCAGCCCTACAAACGTCACGACATTCTGTTTGCAGCATTGAGCCGTTTGCCACGAACCGTGCGCACGCTTTGCGTATTCGGTTATGGCGAGGACGCAGCGGCATTGCGTCAAGACGCGGCCGAACTCGGACTGAACGCCGATTTCGTCGGACCTCCGGCCGTGCCCATCGCGGAGGTCAACCGTTTGATGAACCGAGCGCGCATGGGCGTTGTCTGCGGTGTCGATGACGGAGCGCCAGCGGTGCTCACCGAATACATGCTGGCCGATCTGCCCGTTCTTGCCAATGCTGCGTTGCGCTGCGGGCTCCAATATATCACCCCAGAGACCGGCGCCGTGGCCACAGCGGACCGGTTTCATCTGGGCATCGCCAACATGTTGACGCGGCTTGAGGATTTTACCCCTCGCGCGGCGGTCCTGCGTCAATGGACGTGGCACCATTCGATCAGAAAACTTCAACAGTTGATTGCAGCCCATCGTTCAAACCAAGAGAGGAGCGCGCGGGACTCAGAGATCGTTTGATCATTCGAACGTCTGAAGCGCGGTTGATTTATGAATATATTGCCAAATTCTTTATCAACAGATGAGATCCACCGAAATTCTGATGTACCGCTAATCTGTTTTTCCCATCTTCGGTGGGATTTCGTGCTGCAACGGCCGCAACATCTGATGCAGCGGTTCTCGCGGGAGCGCAACGTATACTTCTTCGAGGAGTTTATCCCGACCAATCATCATTTGCCCTATCTTGAATTTCACTCCTTCGCCGGCTCGAAGGTAAGAGCCGTGCGCCCGAGAGTGCCAGATCGTTGGAGCGAAGCGGAGCGCCAGGCTGGATTGACCGAGCTGCTTGACGACCTACTCGAACTCATCGGGCGAAAGCCGCCGATCCTGTGGTTTTACACGCCGATGATGTTCCCATTGGCTCGGCATGTCGCCGCCGCCGCTGTCGTCTACGACTGCATGGATGAACTCGCGAATTTCAGATTTGCGTCGCCGCTCGTGGGCGAGTTGGAGCAAGAGCTGATGCGCCGGGCCGACGTCGTATTCACGGGCGGTTATAGCCTGTATGAAGCCAAGCGGCTTCTCCATGATAACATACATCCCTTCCCTTCTGCCGTCGACGTCGGTCATTTCCAGTCGGCGCGCGCAATATCCGACATCCCCGACGATCAAGCGCCGTTTGCACGCCCGATACTCGGTTTCTGCGGGGTTATCGATGAACGTCTCGATCTGGACCTCGTCGCGGCCTTGGCCGATCAGCGTCCGTGGTGGTCAATTGTATTCATCGGGCCGATCGCCAAAATCGCACCGGAGGAACTGCCGCGGGCACCCAACATCCATTACTTGGGGCAGAAGGATTATGCGAGGCTCCCTGCGTATTTTGCCGGCTGGGATGTCGCGTTGATGCCGTTTGCCCGCAACGACGCCACCCGTTTCATCAGTCCGACGAAGACACCTGAATACCTTGCCGCAGGACTTCCCGTCGTGAGCACGCCGATCACAGATGTCGTGAGGCAATACGGAGACATCAATGGCTTATTCGTCGCAGCCGATGCCGCGGCCTTCGTGCAGGCGTGCGAGGCAGCGCTTCAATTGGGACCCAAGCATGGGGACTGGCTGAAGGTCGTCGACGAACGACTGGCAACACTTTCCTGGGATGACACTCACCGTCGTATGGATCGGCTAATTCATGAGGTCTTGGATCCTGCTGTGCGGGCGCCGGGGCCCCTTTTGCGTCACGTGGGAAAGACGTCACGAAAGAGCTCGAGGCACCACCGAATTGATTACCTGATCGTCGGGGCGGGATTTGCGGGGGCGGTCTTGGCCGAGCGTCTTGCCAACGAGGGCAAGCAGAGAGTTCTTGTATGTGACCGGCGCCCCCACATCGGAGGCAATGCCTACGATTTCTACAATGAAAACGGTATCCTGGTTCACAAATATGGACCGCACATTTTCCATACCAATAGCGAAGCGATCTTTAACTATTTGTCGCGCTTCACGGCCTGGAGGCACTACGAGCACCGGGTGCTAGCCCAGGTAGACGGCAAGCTGTTGCCGATACCCATCAACCGGACGACCCTAAACCAATTGTACAGCCTTGATCTTGAGGACGACGCTGCCGCCGCGCGATACCTCGCCGGGAAGGCCGAGCCAACTGAAGAGATCCGCACCTCGAAGGACGTGGTTATCGCCCAGGTTGGAACGGATCTTTATCGGACATTTTTCGAAGGCTACACCCGCAAGCAATGGGGACTGGACCCTTCGCAGCTCGACAAGGCAGTGACGGCGCGAATTCCGACCCGCACGAACACTGACGACCGGTATTTCCAGGACATTTTTCAAGCGATGCCGAAGAACGGCTACACGGACATGTTCGAGAACATGCTGGCTGGCGAAAACATCGAGATCCTGCTGGAGACAGATTTTCGCGATATTCGTCCCCGGTTTGCGGACGCCCACGTGATATTCACCGGACCAATCGATGAATTCTTCGATTACGAGTTTGGCCGTCTTCCCTATAGGAGCTTGCGCTTCGAGCACGTGACGTACGATCAGCGGCGCCTGCTACCTGTCGGCGTGGTCAACTTTCCTTCCGAAGCCGTACCTTACACACGGCTGACTGAATTCAAACATATCACCGGACAAATCCATCCGAAGACGTCTGCCTGCTTTGAATATGCCTGTTCGCAAGGCGATCCGTACTACCCAATCCCCAGATCAGAAAATCAGAAACTCTTCAGCCAATATGCTGAGCTTGCGCGTTCGCGCACGGACGTGACGTTCGTCGGAAGGCTGGCCACCTATCGCTACTATAATATGGATCAGGTCGTCGGACAGGCCTTGACGGCATTTAAGAGATTGCAAAACAAAGAAAAGGTGAACGCCGGGTTGGGTGTCCGGTGAGCCCGCTCCCACAGAGGCGGAGACTGGTACTCGCAACGGAAAGTTGCGATCCCTCCGGTATGGGAGCCCACATGCTGGTGCTCGGCGAACGGCTGCGCGACCGATACGACATTACGGTGGCCGCGCCACTCGGCGATGGCGCATTCGTGGAGAAGGCAATCGCCTTGGGACTCGCGGTAAAAGCCCTCGGCGACATCCATAGTTTCGGCCATTGGCTGCGATCAAGCGGCACGGAGCTGCTGCATATTCACGCCGGGATCGGATGGGAAGGACATGCACTGGCCCATGCGGGCAAGGCAGCCGGCATTCCCGTCATACGAACGGAGCACCTGCCATTTCTCCTTACCGATGAGAGGCAGAAATCGGAGTTTCGGGAGGGCCTCAGTGCTGTGGCGAGACTGATCGTCGTCTCTGATGCCTCACGGGCCACCTTCTTGGAGGCCGACATTGACCCCGACAAGATCTGCGTCATTCGCAATGGCATCTTGTCTCTGGACGATGGCAAGGACGCGCGCGCGCAGTGGGGCTCGCCCTCGGCAAGAACACTCGTCTCGATTGCCCGTTTTTCACCGCAAAAGGATCACGCGACGCTCGTGCGAGCAATGCCGGCTGTGCTGGCAAGATATCCAGATGCGGTTTTACTGCTGGTTGGCAGCGGCCCCGAAATGGCTGCCGTCAGAGATCTGGTGGCCGAGCTCGCCATCAAAGAGGCGGTGCGATTTGCCGGACAGCGGGATGATATCGCGTCCCTGCTGGCCTCGGCGGATCTCTTCGTTCTGGCCTCTCGGTTCGAGGGGCTTCCGCTGGTCGTTCTTGAGGCGATGTCGGCGGGGGTTCCTGTCGTCGCCACGGCAATCGGGGGAACCATCGAGGCTCTCGGGCACGATCATCCCTACCTCGTGGAGCCGGGGCGGCCCCATGCTTTGGCTGAGGCAATTTGCTCGGTCATGAGTGACCCGATCGCGGCAGCCCGCACAGGACGGGCAGAACGAGCGAGGTTCGAACGACTTTTCACAGCAGCCAGGATGGTCGCGCAAACGGAAGAAATCTATCGAGCCACTTCCAAAACAGAAATGGGCATGCAGAGAGGGTACAGACCCATGGAACGTACGCGTATCGGATTTGTCGGGGTGGGCGGAATCGCAAGACGCCACCTTGAAGTTCTGGCGGGATTCGACGACGTGCACCTCGTCGCATTCTGCGACCCGGAGTTCGATCGGGCAAGGCAAGCCGCTTTTCAGTTTGGCGCCAAAGCCTTCCCGGGGTGTCCAGAGATGCTGGCGAACCAGGAGATCGATGCCGCCTATATCTGCATCCCGCCGTTCGCCCATGGTAAGGTCGAGCGTGAACTGATTGCCCGCAGGATTCCGTTCTTTGTCGAGAAACCGATCACACTGGACCTTGAGCTTGCCACGGAACTGGCTGCCGCTATCGCCGACGCTGGTTTGATCACAGCGGTCGGTTACCATTGGCGGTATCTGGATATCGTTCAGGAAGCGCGCTGGCGTTTGAGCGAAAACCCAGCCCAACTCCTTTCCGGCTATTGGCTGGATCAGACGCCCCCTCCGCAATGGTGGTGGAAGAAGGAGACCTCAGGCGGCCAGATGGTGGAACAAGCCACCCACATCATCGATCTCGCCCGCTACCTGGTTGGCGATGTCACGCGCGTGTTCGCACAGGCGGCACACAGGAGGCGTGACGATTTTCCCGAACTCGACGTCGCGACTTCAAGCACAGCCAGCCTCGCATTCGCATCCGGTGCCATCGGCAACATCGCTTCCACATGCGCTTTACGGTGGGGACATCACATAGGACTGAACCTGTTTGCCGACGGATTGGCGATTCAATTGACGGATCGCGACATCATGGTGGATGTCGGAGAAGGCCGCCCTGTGCGCCGCGCGGAAAGAGATCCTGTGTGGTTGGAGGATCGTGCGTTCGTCGATGCGATACGCGGCGGCGACAATGAGATCCGCTGTGCATATGAAGAGGCGCTCTCGACCCACCGCATTGCCCTGGCGATCGCCAGGTCAGCGGAGAGTGGCCTGCCAATCGATCTCAACACGTTCTAGGAGGTTCCAACGATGACGAGCCGTACTATTCGGTCGCTTGGTGTCTCGGGCCCTGGCGAATTGTACTTCCTGGACTATGAGGAGGGGCCCCCCGGCGACGAGGAGGTGCAACTTGAGACGCTGTTCACCGGCTTTTCTGCCGGTACCGAGCTGACGTTTCTCAAAAACACCAACCCGTACTTCTTCTCCCGCTTCGACAATGATCGGTGTTCATTCATTTCCAACGAGCCTGGACTTCAGTATCCGGTTCCATTTCTTGGCTACATGGAAGTGGCACGCGTCGCCGACAGCAAGTCTGTGGGCTATGCAAAAGGCGATGTCGTGGCGACGACCTACGCGCATAAGACCGGCCACACAGCCAACCCGTATCACGATCTTCTCGTTCCTCTTCCCCCCGCGATTGAACCCATTCTTGGGATATTCGTCGCACAAATGGGTCCCATCGCCGCCAATGGCATCTTGCATGCCGATGCGGCTTCTTTCGGGACCTTTGTTCCTTCGCTCGGAAGCGGCCTGGCCGGGCGACGGATTCTCGTTGTCGGAGCCGGGACCGTCGGCCTGTTGACTGCGCTCTTTGCCAAGTCGCTTGGTGCAACGGAGATCGTCATCGCCGACCCGTCGAAGTTTCGTCGCGGCAAAGCGGAGGCCTTAGGCATTCTTGGGATGAGTGAGGATCACGCTTGGCAGTATGCAAAAGCACGATGGCACAACGGCGGTGGTGACCGGGGCGCCGATTTGGTCTTCCAGACACGGGCGCATTCGGAAAGCCTCAACGTCGCCTTGAAAGCTCTAAGGCCGCAGGCAAGCGTGATTGATCTCGCATTTTACCAGTCGGGCGCAGACGCGCTGCGGTTGGGCGAGGAATTCCACCATAACGGACTGAACATCCTTTGCGCGCAAATCAATCGTGTTCCTCGCGGGCTTTCTCCTCACTGGGATCGGCGTCGTCTCGCCGAAGAGACGATCAAGCTATTGCGCAATGAAGGCGCCCTGATCAAGGAACATCTGATTACTCACGTGGTGCCATTCAACGATGCTCCAGCATTTCTTTCAAGCGTTTTGGCGCGGCAGTTCGAGTTCCTGCAGATTGTATTCGAGGTGCAGAAATGAAGGAGCCCGAGCGCCCGAAAACCGTGCTTTTCGTCTTTGGATGGCTTGTCGTTGGCGGGGAAGAGACGGAGGTCCGCCTGCTTGCCGCCAACCTCGACCATTCCCTCTACAAGATCGAAGTTGTTGCATGTCTGCGAAAGGACGACATGCCCGAGCAAACGCACGAGCAGCTTCGTGCCATGGGCGTCGAAGTGGACACGACGCCCTACGGGCTTTCGTTGGAGGATACCGTCGTCTACCTCGCCGACAAGATCCCGTCCTACGATATCGTCGTCTCCTGTCAAAACGTTGCCGACCTCTACCCAGCTCTTGAACGCCTTCACTTGCGTCCGCCCTTGATCGAGCATGGCGGACTGGTTTCAGAAGCATTGGGTGGTCCGAAGCATTTCACCAGCCGGTATGTAGGGGTATGTCGTACCATCCGCGAGGCAGCAGCCTCCAGAATGCCTGGACGAGAACATCACGCCATTGAAATCCCATCCATGGTCGACTTGAAGGAGTTCAATCCGGTGAGGCGATCCGCAATGCGTCGTCAGCTTGGATTTTCGGATGACGAGATCCTCGTCGGGTGGGTGGGACGCCTCGATCCGAAGAAAAACGTCGAGACGTTCATACGTGCAGCCTCGATCGTTCGTGACCATTGCCCTCATGTTCGCTTCCTGATCGTTGGCGGCCCGGATGCATTCTTTCCGCAATATGCGCAGCTATTGCGCGCCCTAACCCACGGACTTGCGCTGGATTCCGCTTTGACATTCCTCGGCGATCGAGCCGATGTGTCGGACATCTTGGTCTCGATCGACATGTTGGTCTGGCTTTCTAGTGGCGAAGGCATGCCTCATGTCCTCGCAGAAGCAGGCGCCGCATGCCTCCCGGTGGTCGCAACAGCGGATAATGGCTCGATCCAGCAAATCGAACATGGCGTCACGGGGTACTTCGTGCCGCACGATGATCCGCAGGCGGTCGCCGAAAAGATCATGCTTCTCGCGAACTCGCCCACCCTGCGCACCCGGCTCGGCCGACGGCTTCGCGCCCATGTCGAAGAGTTTTATAGCGTGGAGGCGGTCATTCCCCAGTGGGAAAAATTGCTCGCCGACGTACTCGCCGAGAGAATTGCACGCGGTCCAACCGGTTTGTTTTCGTCTTTTTTCCAAGCCGGTTTCGAATGCTCGACGCATCGAATCCGAGCCAAGAGCAAGGGGCAGCCCGACAGAAGGCTCGACGTAATTGCATCAACGAAACACGACCTTTACGTGGAGAACGACTATCGCCAACTGCATGCGCTCGGAATGCGCACTGTCCGTGATGGATTGCGGTGGCATCTCATCGAGCCATCGCCGGGACGATACGAGTGGGACAGTGCGTTGCCGATGATTCGGGCCAACCGGCGCACTGGCACCCAGGTCGTATGGGATCTACTCCACTACGGTTGGCCGGATCATATCGACATCTGGTCGCCCGCTTTCGTCGAACGTTTTGCCCTCTTTGCCGGCGCCGTCGCCAAAGTAATGCGAGAGGAAATCGAAGCTCCCCCATTTTATGCGCCGGTTAACGAAATCTCATTCTTGTCCTGGGCTGGCGGCGAGGTTGGCTACCTCAACCCGTGGGCAACGCGCAGGGGTTTTGAGTTGAAGGCGCAACTCGCACGGTCATCACTTGCTTCTATGAAAGCCATTTTGGGCGTTGACCCTCGCGCGCGATTCGTCCATTGCGACCCCGTCATCAATATTGTCGCAGCACCTGATCGACCGCAGGACCGCGGCGCTGCCGAGGGGCATCGGCTCTCTCAATTCCAGGGGTGGGACATGATCGCCGGCCGCCTGTGGCCGCAGCTCGGCGGCGCAGAACGATACCTCGATATCATCGGCGTCAACTACTATCACAACAATCAATGGGTCCACGGCGGCTCTCACATTGACGTCGACCACCCGCTCCACAAGCCGCTCGGGAAAATCCTTGTCGAAACTTATGCCCGTTACGGAAGACCGATGCTGATTGCTGAAACCGGCATTGAGGGTGAGCGTCGTCCGGATTGGCTCGAATATGTGGCGGAAGAGACACGAGCCGCAATGAAGGCGGGAGTACCTGTGGAGGGCGTGTGTCTTTACCCAATCCTGGACCATCTGGGATGGGACGACGATCGGCCATGCGAGAACGGATTGCTGTCGATGGAACCGACGGATTTGGGACGCACGCTTTACTCTCCCCTGGCACGCCAGATTGGGCATGAAATAAAGGTGACCGAGGCCTTTATCGAACACATACCTGGGGATTCAATGAAACGGGCCTGCCTGGAAGACATTAGCCAAACGAAGGGACCATTGGCAATTTGACGCCACCCTGGACCTCTTCCAGTAGTCCCGAACTGCCGGAAGAGGCGTGTCGGTTCAGTTGAGAATTCAATATAAAGAAGTACTCCAAAGCTCTCGGGCAGTCTTCGGTCCAAAAAGGTCCGCGCTATGCTGCCTGCGGTCTTCGATTCGGATCGCCGCTACGGTCTGCTCGAACTCCGCCACAGCAGCCAAAAGCAAAGTCTTGTTTGCCCAAATAGGCCGCCTTGGCGACAATGCGCCACTCTGGTTGAACGCTTTGGAACGATCGTCAAACGCCGCGCTCCATTCGGCCGCAGAATTTAGACCTACTTTTCCTCCGGAGATGGCCACGACATTGACGCGCTGTCCGGTATCCGCATCCAAACGGCAATCTTTCGATCATCCGCACCTGCTACTGAAGCTGCGTATCGATGACGGCAATTCCCTCGCTCGGATTTTTTGCATACCCCCACATTATGGGCTCTTCTGCCTAGCCTTCGGGGCCTAACCGGCGTCGACTGCCGCGCGCGATGCACTGCCCCTCCAGCTGATGTCCGGTGTGGCGGTCAATTGGAGTAATCCCCTCAGAAGACCTTCCCTTCCTTCAGATGGATGGTCGTACCATTGAGGAGATAGTCGCCGACGACGCGCGCCTTGTGCAGCAGCGGATTGTGATTGAGCACCGTGCGAATATTGCGCCAATGCCGGTCGAAGTTGTTGTTACGGGACGTCGCTGACCCGCCACCCAGATCGAACAAGCGCTCGGCGCTTCGCAGACCAAGCTGGCCAAGGACAAGCTGAGCGCGGGCGGTTGAAAGCGCACTTGCGATGAGGGCATCTTCGATCTCCGCTTCGTTGCCCCGGTTTAAAACCGCAACCGTCCGATCCAGGGCGCTGGCGGCCGCAGCCACCGCAGTGTCGATGGCAAACGAATTGGCGGCGATTTCGCCGATGACCTGCTGGACGAAGGGGTCCTGGGTCGCGGTTTCCGCCATGCTGTGGGCGGCGGAACGCGCCTGGCGGCTGACGTAGCTAAGCCCGTCGGAAAGAACATTGCGGACGGCACCGGCAGCGCTTGCCGCGAGATGCAACTGGCGCAATGTCGAGCAATGGCGGCCGACAAGATTGTCGAGCGAGCGCCGGGTAAACTCGTGCGGGAACACCTCGACATTTTCGAGGATCACGCCACCGCTGGCGGTCAGCCGCTGACCCATTCCGTCCCAATCGTCGAGAATGGTGATGCCGTGTCTATCGACGGGCAAGAGAACGCCGACCGCCTGCCCGTGCTCGTCCAGCGCACTGAACGAGGCAAAATCGGAGAATGCCGTTCCCGTTGCATACCACTTGCGGCCATTGAGCCTATAGGTATCGCCCTGCCTGACGATCGTCGTCGTCACCTGGCCGGGCCGAGCGGTACCCTGTTCGGTGTGGGCGCCGCCGAAGAGCTTTCCCGAGAGGATCAGCTCGATCGCACCCGCATCCCTCTCCCGCGGTTCACTCAGAATGACGTTTTCGACATAGTTGAAGTGCGACCGGAGCGCATGCGCAACATTGGAATCGGCAGCGCCGATCGCCGCGATCATCTCGATATAGTCGGCAACCGAACCGCCTGGACCCCCGAGCGCCACCGGAATCCGCAGGGTTCCAAGTTCCAGCTGGCGAAAGCGCTCGAAGGCTTTGAAAGGAAGTTCACGCGACAGGTCGCGCTCGGCCGCGCCCGTGGCGACTTCCGCCGCGAACCCAGGAACGCGCGCAAGAAGTTCCGCACGTGTCGGGCGTGAAGCAGTCTGCACATTGGTTAGTGTCGTCACTCGTCAACTCCGAGACTGAAGAAACCGGTGCAGCCGGATCTCCCGCAGACTGCACCGTGCCATCGATCACTCGTCGAGATAGATGTCGGAACCGTTGGCCCAGAGATGCTCGACACCCAGCTTGAGGTTTTTCACCCGCTTGTCGTAGACGGTGATCACCGCCGGGGTGACGATGTCGAGCGTGGGCAGATCTTCCACGACCAGTTTCTGGAACGCGTTGAAGAGCTCCAACCGTTTCCGGGTATCGATTTCGACGGCGGCGGTCTCGAGGAGCCGGTCGACTTCCGGGTTGGAATATTTAGACCCGTTGGTGAACGGCACGCCCGGTTTGAAGTTCTTCGACCAGTATAAGCGCTGCACGCCGACGGTCGGATCGTAAAGATTGCTCATGCCTTCGATGGCGATATCGAAATCGCGATCGGTGAAGACCCGCTTCACGAAGGTCGCAAAGTCCTGGGTGCGCAGTTCAACCTTGATGCCGACCTTGGCAAGTGCCTGGGCAATATACTCCGCCGTCTGCTTGGGTGGGCCGGAGGGCTGAGTGGGATCGATGAACAGCTTGAAGCGGAAACCGTCGGCGCCTCGCGCGTAGCCGGCCTCGTCCAAGAGCTTCTCCGCCTTGGCAGGATCGAACTCGTACTTCGGAAGGTCCGGCGTGTAGAATTTCGCAAGGTCGGCGCTGACGGGACCGTCCAGTCGCGTCGCATAGCCGAGATAGACGGTGTTGACGATGAAGTCCTTGTCGACTGCATGGGCGATCGCGTGACGCACCTTGATATCGGCCAGATACTTGTTCTCGAGGTTGAACTCGGCTCGGGCGATGCTCGGCGAATAGGGCGCCGGATCGGTATCGACGACGAGATTGGGGTTCGCCTTCAGGCGCTCGATATCGGTCAGCGGCAAGTTGGCGGTGGAGACTTGCACTTCACCGGTCTCGATCGCGGCAACCGCTGCCGCCGGATCGATGATGAAGCGAAAGATGATCTGGTCGAGATAGGGCTTCGGAGATCCCCAATAGTCCTCGTTGCGCGAAAAAAGCGCGTGGCTGCCGCGCACCCATTCGACGAACTTGTAGGGTCCGGTGCCAACCGGCGCGACATTGTGCGGGTTCTCCGCGATCTTCGTGCCTTCGTAGAGGTGCTTCGGCACGATCGGCGCCTCGAAGCTCGCAAAGGCGGTGAGCAGATAGGGAGCAGGCTTGGAAAGGATCAGTTCCACTTCATGGGCATTGAGGACGTTTGCCTTCTGAATATGTGCGAACGTCGCTCGCCCGCGTGGATGGTGCTCTTTGAGCGCCAAAATAGAGAATGCGACATCCTCGGCGGTGAAATCCTTGCCGTCATGCCAGCGAACACCCTGGCGCAGCTTGAACCAGTAGCGCAGGCCGTCCTCGCTGACCGTCCACTCGGTCGCCAGCAATGGCTGTGGGTTGAAATCACGGTCATAAGTCAGCAGGCTTTCGGTCGCCTTGCCGCTGATATAGTAGGCAGCGCCCGCACTGTGGGCGATCAGAACAAGGACCGGCGGTTCGGTGCCTATATTGATCGAAACGCTACCGCCGCGTGTCGGCTCTTCCGCGGCAAACGAGATCTCCGGAATAGCCCCGACGGCGACGACGGCCGCCAACGCAACGGACGAGAGCAGAAAGGCGCGGCGTGTCGGTTTCGGTGGGCTGATAGGTGTTGATGTCATCAGGATATCCCCAAGCAGACGCAGAGCGCTGGTTTGTTTTCGTGCACCCATCATTGGGTGATCCGTTTCACGATATATAATCTATCAAATTTATGGTGATAATAGATTTCTAAAGTCACGCTGGCTTTTGGAAAATGCTGCACGGCCGGGGACACCGCGACGGAATATCTCACGTCGGAGCCATGCTCTCTCGAATTTACGAGGTTTGGACATCCTCTGATGAATGGCGGCGACGATCATCGGCGGGCATGTCCATCTGCGTCCTGGTACCAGACGCATCGGCCACCGTCCCAGGGCAGGAGGTTGAACGAAAAATCCCGACATTGGCAAGCCGTTGAAAACTCATCCCAAGATCGGCACCCAAAACGCAATCGACATTATCGATCTATTAAATAGACTAAGGAGCAACGCTGACTGTGAGTTTCAAGGAGTTTTCGATGTCATCAGAATTCATCGGCCACACGTCCAACAGGGAGGGATCCGATATCGTTCCGGCGACCGGCCCGATCATCGACAAGGCGTATATTGGCAGTCACGTGCAGGCAGCGGAAGCCGCCGGCATAGACCGGCTGTTGATCGGCCAGTTCGCACAGTGGCCAGACAACAACCAGATCGCCGCCTTCGTCTTCGGCCAGACACAGCGGCTCGGGGCGCTACTTGCCCATCGGCCTGGCCTGATGGCTCCGACGCTCGGCGCCCGGCAGCTCGCAACGCTCGACCAGTTCTCCGAGGGTCGCCTATGGGTGCACATCATCACCGGCGGTTCCGACAGCGACCAGGCTCGCGATGGCGATTTCGAGGATCATGACACCCGATATGCCCGCACCGACGAATATCTGTCGGTGCTGAAGAAGACCTGGGAGAGCGACGAGCCCTTCGACCACGAAGGACGCTTCTACAAGTTCAAGGGCGCCTTCAGCCAGGTCAAGCCCTATCAGAAGCCGCGGATCCCGATCTCCTTTGGCGGCTCGTCGGATGCCGCGATCGCGGTCGCCGGCAAACACGCCGATATCTATGCGCTCTGGGGCGAACCGCTGGACGGAGCGAAAGAGACAATCGCCAAGGTGCGTGCAGCCGCTATTGCCAATGGCCGGTCGGCCAGTGACGTCCGCTTCACCCTCGCCTTCCGCACCGTCGTGGCCGAGACGGAACATGCCGCATGGGCAAAGGCCGGCGATATCCTTGAGAAGGTGAAGTCACAGAAAGCGCGTTCGGCCGGCGGCAACGGCGAGAAGCTACCCTCGAACGTCGGCTCCGTGCGCCTGCGCGAGGCTGCCAAACGCGGCAAGGTGTTGGACAAGCGGCTGTGGACCGAGGTCGCCGAGGCAAGCGGGGCGGGTGGCAACTCGACCGCTCTGGTCGGGACGCCGGAACAGGTGGCAGACGCCATCCTCGACTATTACGATGCCGGCGTTTCCAACTTCCTCGTGCGCGGCTTCTACCCGACCGAGGACACCGTGACCTACGGACGGGACGTAGTGCCGCTCGTCAAAGCCGGCATTGCCGAGCGCGAAGCCAGAAAGGTAGCCGCCGAATGACCGTACCGCTCGATATCGTCGACATCCATGTCCATATCTGGCCGCCGGCTTGGGAACCAGGCGGAAGATGCGCCAAGCCCACCGGCGGCTTCTCACCGGAGATCTATCGCAAGATCACCACTCCGCATGCGCTGGTTGACGAATTTGGCCGTCGGCATATCGCTGGCGGTCGTCATCGCGACGATCGAGAGCCTGTTCAGCCTTGAACGCACCGTGCCGCTTTCCGCGTTACGGGAAGCCAACGACTGGCTGACGACCCTGTCGCGCGATCATCCGATGCTGGCCGGCTTTGGCGTCGTCCACGCCTTTGCAGGCGAGGAAGGCGCGCGTGAGGCCGAGCCGCCTAGTGACAAACGCCTTCCTCCTGCCCAACACCATGGCCATCGGTGGACGCGAAGCCCGACCCTGCAGGGCCGGGAGTGTTCACGCCACGAGCGAACGTTGGGGGTTACCGTGCCAGCGCGACGCGCCGCCCACTGCCGGGCTGTTCCAGTACATCCATCTGCACGTCGTATATCCGCGCCAATTCTTCCGAAGTCATCACATCGGAAGGCGTCCCCTCGGCAATGAGACGGCCCGAATGGAGTGCCACGATGCGATCGCAGAAACGGGCTGCCATATTGATCTCGTGCAGTACCGAAATGATGGTGATGCCCTTGTCCCGACAGAGATCGCGAGTCAACGCGAGCACCTCGAGCTGATGACCGATGTCGAGGGCGGAGATCGGCTCGTCGAGCAGCAGGCAGATGGCATCCTGCGCGACGAGCATGGCAAGCCACACGCGCTGGCGCTCGCCCCCCGACAGACTGTCGACCTCGCGGTTAACAAACGGGCCGATGCCGGTGACCTCGATTGCTTCTTCCGCCTTTGCCCTATCGGCCGAACCGAAGCGGCCGAGCGCGCCGTGCCAAGGATAGCGACCGAGTGCGA
This sequence comes from Ensifer sp. Root31, assembly GCF_001424825.1. NCBI lineage: Bacteria > Pseudomonadati > Pseudomonadota > Alphaproteobacteria > Hyphomicrobiales > Rhizobiaceae > Ensifer > Ensifer sp. Root31. Next base: position 44,943 of record NZ_LMCO01000033.1, read on the forward strand.
CCAGCTCGCGGGCAAGCATACCAGGTGCTGGCGGCGTACTCTGCGGCAAATAGCCGAGCCGCCGGGCGAAGGCCCGTGTGCCCCAGCCTGCAAGCGGCTTGCCCTCGAAATCGATACGGCCCGAGGTCGGCACAAGCTGCCGCCCGATGAGCTTGAGCAGCGTCGACTTCCCGGAACCATTGTGGCCTATCAGCGCGATGGAGTGTCCTGCGGGGATCTGCAACGTCAGCGGATGCAGCAAGTTGCGATCACCAATCGCAAAGCTTACATCATGAAGCGTCACGACGGCCTGGTCGCGGGCGATGGGTGGAGTTTCAGTGAGGTGGTTCGGCATCTTTTCGTTCCAGTGCGGATCCCTGGACCTGCTGTTCGTCTCATTGATAGATATTATCGACGGCAAAAGGTCGGGGCATTGATTGGGCAGGCTGTGCCGCATTTCTTCAAGCCATCGAGCTTGTAGCGTATGCAGCAAACCTTTCGTTGGAGGCAGATACCGCGCGCGGCATCTGGAACCATGTGCGTCAGACGGAACAGCGGATGGACGGCGGACATATGCATCTCCATCTCACGCAAGCGCACCGCGACATCAGCCGGCATCGTCTCCTGCTGCCAGAGATCCCGGACATGGCCGCAAGCGCGGCATAACGTGTAGGACGCGTTGCTCCAATGCACCCGTTCGGACGTGGCTGTCACCCTCGCCATCCGCACGATCAAGGGCTTTACATTGTCTTCGACAATCCGCCCCAGGTGCTCGCTCACCGGAGCCGGCGCAGCGCGTTTCAGCACGAACCGGACAGGCGTCTCCAAATCAGACAGGCCGACGTAAATATCCGACAACTTCAACGAAAACCAGATGTCGTGAACGAGACCATAGGCAATAACCGGTCGGAGCAGCCGGCCGAAATAACCTTGCGTCCACAGCGACGCCGCGGCCCGGCGATCACCCGGTCCCCACCGCTGCAACAGGCCATCCAGTGCGTTCGCAATCGGCCCTGGCTTGAGAATGCTGTCCAGACTGACGAGATTACCATTTTCCGTTGGCACTGCGTGGCTCAGGGCTGCATCCGCGAACGGCGTGGGAAGCGTCGGAAGCTGGTTCACCATCATTTCTGCCGCCCCAGGAGCCAAATGAGGTAGGGCGCGCCGACGAGTGCAGCGAAGAGGCCGAGCGGCAGCTCGTAGGGAAAGGTCGCTGTGCGGGCGCCGAAATCGGCAAGGGCCATCAGGATCGAGCCGAGCAGGAACGAGCCTGCCAGGTGCTGCGGCGCTGTGACGAGACCGGCGCGCAGAGCAATGTGCGGTGCGACGAGCCCGACAAAGCTCAGAGGGCCGACGAGCAGGGACGCGGCGCCCGTCGCAGCACCCGAGAGAAGCAGGAGAACCACGCGGCTCAACCGCACCGAAAGACCAAGCGACAGGGCGATCGAAGGACCGAAGGGCAGGATCGTGAGCCAGCGGCTCAATATCAGCGCGGCAACAAGGACGAGCAGTGAGAGAGCGCAAAGGAATATTGCGGTCGCCGGCGTTGCCGTTGATGCAGAACCACCAAGCCAGGAGAGAATTTGCCACGACCGCTGATCGCCGATCGCAAGCAGCGCCGACAAAACGGCAGAGCTGAAGGAACCAACGGCCACGCCCGCAAGTAGCAGCTTTTCCGGCGGCAGATGCCGGCGGCTGGCGAACACCAGAACCGCCAGCATGGCTATGAGCGCGCCGAGCCCGGAGCCAGTGAAGACCGCGACCGTGCCGCCATCAGGCGCGAAGGTCAGCGCTGCGGCAAAGCCAAGACCGGCACCGCCGCTTACGCCGACGACTTCGGGGCTGGCCATCGCATTGCCGGTCATGCGTTGGAGTACCGCGCCGGTCACCGCGAGGAGGCCGCCCGCCGCGGCAGACGCCAAGAGCCGAGGCCATCTAAGCGGTGCCAGGTCGAGCGTTTCCGACCAGTTCAGGATCTTCCAGCCATGTCCGGACGGCCCGATGAAGAATGCGATCGCGACAAGGACCGGCACGAGAAACAGAAAGGCGGCGAATGCTGTTTTCAGGTGACTGCGATGGACGTTTTCACGCGCCTCGTGCGGCACTTCCATGCTTCGCACCCTGGGCAGAAGCCAGAGCAGCAAGGGACCGCCAACGAGTGCGGTGACCGCACCCGTCGGAAAGTTCTCGCTCGACGCGCGAGCAACGGTTTGCACGATGCCGTCGCAGAGCCACAGGAAAAGCGCCCCCGCAACCGGCGACAGCGCTACGATCATCGCCGGCCGGCGAGCACCGCAGGCGCGCACGAATGCCGGGGCGGCAAGGCCGACGAAGCTTACCAGGCCGGCGGCCGCTGCTACGGAGCCGGCAAGCGCCGTGGCGATCGCGGCAATGGCAAAACGGATGCCGCCGAGATTGACTCCAAGGCTACGTGCGCTCGTGTCACCAAGGCCCAGGACCATCAGCGGGCGGATCAACAGGCCGGCAAGCAGGCCAAGAAGCACCAACTCCGAGCCAAGGTTTTGGAACACTGACCAGTCCTGCTGAGTGAGGGATCCGCCGTTCCAGGTCACAAGCGACATGAGGTACTCGCCCCGCGCGAGCGTAATCGCCGCGGAAAATGCTGCGGCTGTCACCCCCACAAGCAGGCCGGAGACCACCATCGTCACCGGCTCGAAAGCCCGACGCCAACCGAGCGCGAAGACGATCGCCGCTGCCCCCGCGGCCCCGGCGAGCGCGACCAAGGTTCGGTGGCCATCGACGATTTCGGGGACATAGAGCGTCGCCGCGACGATCGCGAGCTGAGCGCCCGCGGAGATGCCCAGAGTCGATGGATCGGCGAGCGGGTTGCGCAATAATTGCTGGAGTAGCGCGCCGGAAAGACCGAGTGCTGCGCCCGCGACCAAAGCGACGGCCGCTCTCGGGAACAGGCTGTAGGCCAGGATGATCTTGTCGAGGCCGAGCTCTGCGGGAGGGGCAGACAGGTCTCCCCATTGCGCAAACGGGACCTGGTTCGATGCGGCCAGCGCGAAGAGGATGAGGCCAGCGAGCACGCTAGCCGACAGGAAGGACCATGTCCGCATCGTCATCCGCGCTGATCCTCCGTAAGAATCGCTTCGGCGAAGAGGCGCGCAAACCGCAGGCCTGCGGTCACGCCACCATAGGGGTTGACGTTGGCGAGCTGGATGACCCGTCCTTGACGGACCGGCTCCAGCGAATTCCAGATGATGCTGTTTCGAAGGCCGCTGCGCGCCTCGACGGGCACCTCGGAAACGATGACGATGCGCGCATCGGGATCGGCCGCCAGGTTTTCGATCGGGACAGGTGCCGCAAAGGTGAACCGTGAACGATCGGTCCAGGCATTCGGCAGGCGGAGCCGGACGAGCATGTCGCCGAACATGCTGTCGAAACCAAAGACGCGGACATGTCGCGCGTCGCCGATATTGACGACGTAGGTAGACCTATTCGCCAAGGGAGCCAGCGTCTGCCGGTAACTTTCGATTTCGCCGGCAATCTCCTTCAGCAGCGCTCCCGCTTTGTCAGACCGCCCGAGACGCTCGCCGAGCGCCTCGACCGCTGCCAGCGCCTTTTCAAAGGGCGGCTCGCCCCGCACGTAAAATGGCAGGGAGAAGAGCGGCGCGATCCGGCTAAGCGCAGCCTCGTGGCGCACGTAGAACGGCGAGATGAGAATGAGATCGGGCCTCAGGAGGTGAAGCAGTTCGAAATTGGGCGAGCCGCGCAATCCGAGATCGACGACATCGGCTGGCAACTCCGGCTCTACCGCATTGCTTCGAAACTGTATGAGTTCCGTCGCCGCAACCGGGATGAGGCCGAGTACGCACAGCGTCTCCAACATCGCCCAGTCGATCGCAGCAATGCGCAAGGGCATGTCGGCCCTGACATCAGGCGCGGCGAGCAAAAGCGCTGCGCCGAGAAGCAGCTCCCGGCGACCGATAAAAGGACCCAATGCCCGCTCTCTCATTTCGCTACCAGCTATAGGTCAGCTTCCCCATGAACGTGCGGCCGTCGCCGTAGTAGCAGCCGAAGGAGCTGCAGCTTGCGACATAGTCCTTATCAAAGACATTTTGAACGTTGAGCGACGCCTTGTAACCATTCTTCTTAAAGGAGAGCGCGAAATCGGCCAGTACGACCGAATCCAGGTTAAAGGTGTTGGCGCTGTTACCATAGCGCTGGCCGACATAGCGCACGCCCGCCCCGATCCCGAGCCCTTCGAGCGCCGTGCCCTCCTGGAAAGTGTAGTTCGCCCAAAGGCTCGCCATGTGTTCCGGGACGTTTTCGACGCGGTTGCCGTCATCGGCGCCGGAGGCGATCCTAGCATCCGTGTAGGTGTAGGACGCCCGCAAATCGAGCCCTTGCGTTATGCTCGCTACGGCTTCGAGTTCCAGGCCGCGGACGTTAACCTCGCCGATCTGCGACGAAATGCCGGCGATGGTGCGAAGCACGTTCTTCTGCTTGAGGTCGTAGGCGGCTGCTGTGAAAAAGCCGTTCCAGTCGGTTGGTTCGTATTTCACACCGAGTTCGACCTGCTCTCCCGAGGTCGGCTCGAATGGTCTCCCGTCCGGCCCTGCGCCGATCACCGGCTCGAAGGACGACGAATAGCTGACATAGGGCGCAATGCCGTTGTCGAAGATATAGCTGAGGCCGGCCCTGCCGGCCAGTTCGTGATCGTCCTGGTCGAGCGGACGTGAAACGCGTGTCAGTCCATTCAGCGACGTTCCCGCGCTGCTGGTCCAATCCTGTCTGAAGCCCAACGTCGCGCGCCAGCCTCCAAGCGCCAGTTCGTCCTGCACGTAGACACCAAGCTGGGAAAGCTCGCTGTCGACAGTCGTGTCGAGCGTCGGCGCGATCAGCCGGATCGGTTCGCCATAGCTTGGCGAACGCACGTCGAGCGGTGTCGCCTGGTAGAAGCGGGTCCGCACATTATTGCCGAAGTGGCGATAATCGAGCCCGAAAAGCAGCGTATGGTCGACATCGCCGGTCGAGAACTCGCCTTGCAGATTGTTGTCGATATTGACGGTATTGAGAGCCTCGTCCTGAAAGGTCGCGTTTCGGCGGAGTGTCCGACCGTCAGCCGCGAGACCAAGCGTCGACATACCGAGCGATTGGTAGTCCCAATTGAAGTCGCTATAGCGGAAGCTCTGCCGGAAAATCCAGCTCTCGCTCAAGCGATGCTCGAATTCATATCCGAGGTTTGCAAGCGTGCGGCTGGAACGGTCGAAGGACTCGTTACCGACATAAAAGTCACGTGGCAGGCGAAAATCGGTGGCGTTCAGCGTGTATTGCGGCGGCAGTCCGGAGGGCGTGCTGGGATTGTCGTGCTGGACACTCGCAAGGATCGTCAGCTTGGTATCCTCGTCCGGTTGCCAGGTGAGCGCCGGGGCAATGAAATAGCGATCGTTGTCCAGTTCGTCGACCTGGGCAGCGGCGTTCTTGCCAAGCCCGGTCAGCCGGTATGCAAAATCCGACTGCTCGCCCAGAGTGCCGCCGAAATCGAAGAAGCCACCAATGGTCTCGTAGCTTCCGCCCTGCACGCCGACTTCGCCGAAATTCTCGAAGACCGGCTTTTTGCTGATCATGTTGATGATGCCACCCGGATTGCCCTGGCCATACATGACCGAAGCGGGCCCGCGAAGAACGTCGATGTTTTCGAGCCCGTAGATTTCGAAGGCAGGCGCGCCGGCCGTTCGCATCATCCGCAGCCCGTTCAGGAACTGGACCTGACGCCCGTCGAAACCGCGGATGATCGGCGCGTCGAAGCGCGGATCGGTACCGAAGGGCTGTCCAAGCACGCCGGGCGTATAGTTCAGCGCCTGCCCCACCGTCTGAGCGCCCTGAGCCTCGATCTCGTCGTGGGTGATGACGGACACCGACTGCTGCGTCTCAAGAAGCGGCGTGCCGGTCTTCGAAGCGGTACGGCTCGACTTTGCCACATAGCCCTCGACAGGACCGCCGGCATCCCTGTCGCCCTTCACGACGATCGCCTCGAGCTTGGTCTCACTTTGCTGCTGCGCCATGGCGGTCTGTCCGGCGAATCCTGTCAAAGCGACGGACGTAAGCAGCAACCAGTGAATGCGTGACATGTGACGACGAAAGCCTCTGCGCGCGGCATTTACGCGCTCAATCTGGAGTGATTTTGTCATCTTTCTATAGTCAAATTTTCCGGCATTCCAATAAGTCGGCACAGGATTTTTCAGAACTATGAATTATGATATGGGGGCACAGCATCGTTTTCAGTTATTGCAATGCGAGACCTCATGTCGGCTCCAAAATCGCCACGCGCGGCGACCTTCGAACTTCGCCACCTGCGCTATTTCATCGCGCTCGTGGAGGAAAAGAATTTCGAGCGGGCTGCCGCCCGGCTCGGTATCGCCCAACCCGGCCTCAGCCGGCAGATTCTGAATCTGGAAAGCCTAGTCGGCATCCCGCTACTCAATCGAGCCAAGCGGTCCGTGCAGCTGACGCTGTCGGGACAATTGCTGTTCGACGAAGCCCGAAAGATCGTCGCCCAGGCCGACCTCGCACTGTCCGAACTGCAGCGGGTCGGGCGCGGCCAGACAGGAAGGATATCGGTCGGTTATGTGGCCTCGGCCGCCTATTCCGGCGTGCTGACGGAATCACTGACCTCTTTCCGCCATGAATTCCCCGAGATCGAACTCCAGCTTGTCGAGATCGAGATGCGCCAGCAGCTCGCGATGATTTCGGAAGGCGACCTCGACTTCGGCTACATCCGCCCGCCCGCGCCGATCCCGGCCGGCCTCACCACGACAACCGTGCTTCGCGAGGTACTGGTCGTGGCGCTGCCGGAGGCCCATCCCCTCGCCGCACAGCATGCGATCGAGCTCACGGCCCTCTCGGAACAGACCTTCATAACGCCGCGCCAGCCCGCCGATGTCGGTTTCCACTCCAATACGCTCGATGCCTGCAAGGACGCCGGCCTTGCCCCAAAGATCAGTGCGACAGGCCGGGATTTTACCACTATCATAAGCATGGTCGCCGTCGGGCTCGGCATCGCGCTCGTGCCGCAGTCGCTGCAATGCCTGCAGCTTCCCGGCGTTCGTTATGTTTCACTGGCGCGAAATCGCGTCACGTCCGACCTCGCGGTCGCCTACCGCAAGGTCGAAGCCTCGGCGGCCGTGCGCGCCTTTGTCGCGCACCATCGAGCACGCTTCGGCCGTCCCGCCTAGCGCATGCTCTTACAATCTCCTTGTAAAGCTCTGTGCTCGAGGGGACTACGCTCAGTCTTAAAATGACAGCAAGGGATCCAGGTAATTGAGCCGACCTCGAAGACTGGAACCTAGGAGAAGGTTATTACGCCGCTACAACCCGCAACCACCTTGCCCTCCGACCCTTGGTTGATCATCGCCGGCACGGCGCTTTTCCTTGTTGCCTCCTGCGTTATTCCAGCCAACACGAGTATATGAAAGTGCTGCTTTCCGTGTTGCGCGGTTGGCTTTCGTGCAGCGCAAATATTTTGCCGCATCTGCAATTTACCGGTGTTGACGTGCAATCTTGCCCAAGCGGCCATGCACGAAATCTCCGAATTACCACGGACTCCCCGGACGGCCAGTGCACCGCGTCAGCGACTGGCGTTCGCGTCGGTATTGCACGGATCGAACAACCGTGCTGCTCTTATGTTCGTTTGCAAGCTTTTAGTCATAACTCTTTCCTTTCCGGCTTTGACGACGAAAGCATATGCGTGGAGCTGTTGAACAAGGCAGGAGA